>CAZOUJ010000005.1:0-23406 GCA_964582955.1 uncultured bacterium | reverse complement strand
AAAAACGGCATATATTGATCCGTAATCAATTGAAGTAAAAATAACAAGCAGGACCAAGGTGTTCATGCCAGTTCATATTGGTTGATCACCATTTGATTTAGACTCAATTAATGCAATAGCAAAAAAACATAGTATTACAGTGATTGAGGATGCTGCTCAGGCGCATGGTGCGGAATGGAATGGAAATAAAGTTGGTGCTATTGGCAGTGGAGGTTGCTTTAGTTTTCAGACATCAAAAAATATGTCGGCAGGCGAGGGTGGAATAATTGTTTCAAATGACGAACCATTCATGGACTCATGTTTTTCATATTACAATTGTGGGCGAGTAAGAAGAGGAGAATGGTATGAACATCGTCATTTAGGCGGAAATTTTCGAATGTCTGCAGTACAAGCTGCTGTATTAATTCCCCAATTGGATTCCTTAGATGATTTTTTGACAGTTCGTGAATCAAATCGTAAAATGCTTGATTCTGCGATTTCAATGATTGATGGCATTACTCTTACTGAACAATATTTTGGGGTTACAAGGTCAGCAAATCATATATTTATCAGTCGATATGATAGTAATCAATTTTTCGGTATTTCCCGGGAGACATTTTTTGAGGCAATGCAGGCAGAAGGCATTCATACATATCGGGGATACAAACCATTGAACAGAGAGGACCTATTCATCGTTGATAAAAAAGAATACCCATGGTTAGAAGGTATTGACTATAAAAATATGTCATTTCCTTATACTGAAAGATTCTCTGAAAAGGAATCAGTTTGGTTAAAACAAAATTATCTATTGGGAACTCCGCAGGATACGCAGGATGTTATTAATGCTTTTGAAAAGGTAACAAGCGAGATGAAGAAAAATCCGAAACTCTTTCTCGATAGAGAGAAAAACAACTAAATTTTACGGAAATATTTGAAATATTAAAGGAAAAAATATGATTGATTTACATGCAAAATTGTCTGCCATTGATGTACCTGTGGATTGGGTCGGACTGAGGGAGGTCAGTGAAACAACAACTGCACGAATGATTCGGGATGGTAACCCTGTTTTTAATGATTCGTCAACTTCCCATGGTGTAATGGTAGAAGTGCTTAAAAATGGACAATTTGCGTATTATGGAACAAAAAATCTTACATCCAAGGGTATATCTACCGCAGCGGATAAAGCTGCAAAATTAGCTGAAATAGCGGCTCCTTACGCTGTCCATAGATTTAATCAGGATGCGCGCCCTGTTCACACCGGAAACTATAAATCATCATTTGAAAGATCTCGTGAGTCCATTTCAGTGGGAGAAATCAACGAATTACTTTTAAAATGCAATCGAGCTTTGAAGATCTCTGAGAAAATTGTAAGTGCAACATCCCTATGTGTAATTATTGAATCAGACCATCATTTTGTCAGCAGTAGTGGGAGAGATATTTCTCAGGATTTTTTTCTACTAGAATTTGATTTGCGAGCATCCGCTCAGGATGGAAATAATATGCAAACCCGGACATTTGGTGGAATGCGTGGCAATTGTTTCCAAATGGGAATGGAATACTTTGATGAGTTTGAAATAATGGCATATGCCGCTCGAATTGGTGAACAGGCCCTGGAGTTATTGAGTGCTGATGAATGTCCTGATGAAACAACCGATTTAGTGATTGCCTCCGATCAAATGATGCTGCAGATTCATGAAAGTGTAGGGCACGCAATAGAGGTAGATCGGATTCTAGGTGATGAACGAAATTATGCTGGTTGGAGTTTTGTGAACCTTGAAGATTTTGGAAAATTGAGATATGGGTCGCCATTGATGAATATCACTTTTGATCCAACTGTTTCTAATGAGTTTGCTTCTTATGGATATGATGATGGTGGTTTAAAGGCGGAAAAACATTATTTGATAAAGGATGGTATTCTCCTGAGAGGTTTGGGAGGAATGGAAAGTCAGATTAGGTCCGGAATCCCTGGTGTCGCTAATTTCAGGGCGAGTTCATGGAATAGAGCACCGATTGATAGGATGGCAAATATTAACTTGGAACCGGGAGATTCCTCATTCAATGATATTATTGAATCTGTAGAGCATGGTGTTTATATGGAAAGTAACAGAAGCTGGTCCATTGATGATTATCGCAATAAATTTCAATTCGGATGCGAATACGGTAAATTGATTGAAAATGGAAAATTTACAAAAACATTGAAAAATCCAAATTACCGAGGAATAAGCAGTTCATTTTGGAATAATTTAAAAAGAGTTGGAGATAGTGATACGTTTCAGATATATGGAACACCAAACTGTGGTAAAGGGGAACCAAATCAGGTGATACGTGTCGGACATGCTTCTCCTGTGTGCTTGTTTAATAATGTTGAAATATTTGGAGGAGCTAGAAACATTGAAAGAATTATTTAAAATATTTTCGACAAAATTGTTTGATTCTCTGTTAAAGGATGAAATATTGAAAATGACTTTTTCCGGAGAAAGCAGCCAATTTATCCGAATTAATAATGCCAAAATAAGGCAGACAGGGTATGTGGATGACGCAGATGTAGAGCTGACACTAATTTTCAATAACCGTACCTGTTCACGTTCATTTACTTACAACAATGATGCAGATAATAATTTAAAGACCGCTTTATCTGTTTTGTCTGATATGAGGGATGAAATCATTCAACTCCCTGAAGATCAATATATTGTTGAACCTATGGTATCTGGTTCCACTGATGATGTTAGACATTATTCTTTATTGAATGAAGAACAGGTTATTGATGCTTTACTTCCAGTGATGCAGGATGTGGATTTGGTTGGGATTTGGGCTTCAGGAAGAGTTTTCAGGGGAGCGGCAAACTCTCTCGGATTGAATCATTGGTTTGAAACAGACTCATTTGCGTTGGATTATTCACTGGTCACTCCACAACATCAAATGGTAAAAGGGACCTTTTCCGGTCAGGATTGGAATCAGAATAAATATGAAGATTTCCTTAATGCATCGAAGCTAAAGGTAGAGTTGTTAAACCATAAACCAGTGAAAATTAAACCCGGTTCTTACAGAGTGTGGTTCGAGCCCGCTGCTGTTAGTGATTTTATATCAATGTTTTCATGGAATGGGCTTAGCGAAGCTTCAATCCAGCAAGGCTGTAGTGGATTTAGTAAAATGAGAAACAACAGTGAACTATTATCGCCAAAATTTACTCTAAAAGAGGATTTTTCTTCAGGTATGGTCCCTCGATTTAATTCCGAAGGTGAGGTCGCTCCTGAAACTATGTTACTCATTGATGGAGGAAAACTTCAGAATACTCTTGTGAGTTCACGGACTGCTGCTGAATATGGTGTTGAATCCAATATGGCTGAGAATGGAGAATCACTACGATCTCCACAAATGCAAACTGGATATCTGCAAGAAGTCGATATATTGCCAACAATTGATAATGGTTTGTTTATTTCAAATATTCATTATTTAAATTGGAGTGATAATCCGTCCGGTAGGATCACTGGATTAACACGGTATGCATGTTTCCAGGTTGAGGGAGGAGAAGTGACTGCTCCGATTGATACTATGCGGTTTGATGATACATTTTACAGGTTTTTTGGCAGTGAATTAGAAGCAGTTGGTCAGAAAATGGATATTATTCCGGATGTGTCTACTTATTATAGACGAAGTATTGAAGTTATGAATTGTCCTGGAATTTTAGTCAATTCATTCGCATTGACCCTATAGTTGTTATGCTGTGCCCGGAACAGGAGTCGAACCTGCACACCCTTACGGATACTAGACCCTGAACCTAGTGCGTCTACCAGTTCCGCCACCCGGGCAATTAAAAAGACAAAATTACTCAAGTGCATAAATTAATCCCAACGAATAAACACTAATTATCTTAATTATTACTGCAAAATACAATGACCCAAAATGAAATCTGGAATTATTGCAACCAACAGGAAAGCGTATCACAATTATTTTATTATCGATACCTATGAAGCAGGAATTGTATTAAAAGGGAGCGAAGTAAAAAGTTTAAGAGAAGGAAAGGTAAATTTAAAGGATTCATATATTTCAATTTATAATTACACTGCTACATTGTTTGGTGTTCATATAGGCTCCTATTCTCATACTGGTTTTTCCGGACATGATCCTTATAGGGAAAGACATCTTTTATTGACCAAAAAAGAAATGAATCGATTATCTCAGAAAGTTTCAGTAAAAGGATTAACATTGATTCCAGTTAAAATGTATTTTAAAGGAAGCTGGGCTAAAATAGAAATAGCTTTGGCCAAGGGAAAAAAAACATATGATAAACGAGAGTCTATTAAACGTAAAGATATGAAAAGAGACATGGACAGAGTATTAAGAGAAAATTTATGATGTTTAAACCTATTAATGAACAAATGGACATCATTTCCAGAAATGCTGTGGAGATTATTCCTGAAGACGAACTCATTAAGAAATTAGAACTCTCCAGGAAGAAGAAATTACCTCTCACTATTAAACTGGGTTGTGATCCAAGCAGACCTGACTTACATATTGGACATTCGATAGTTCTGAGAAAACTACGACAGTTTCAGGATTTAGGCCATAATGCAGTTCTTGTTATTGGAGATTTTACGGCAATGATCGGTGATCCGTCTGGTAGAAATAAAACAAGACCACAATTAACGAGTGAACAAACTGCAGAATATGCAAAAACATATGTTGAGCAGGCAGGTGCTGTCTTGGACGCAGAAAAAATAAAAATCGTTTATAATAATCACTGGCTATCAAAAATGAATTTTGTTGATGTTATACATTTTGCAAGTAATTACACAGTGGCAAGAATGCTCGAGAGGGATGATTTTACCAAACGATTCAAAAGTGAGGTCCCAATTTCAATTCACGAATTTCTGTATCCTTTAGCTCAAGGAATGGATTCTGTAGAGCTAAGAGCTGATATAGAATTAGGAGGAACGGACCAAAAATTTAATTTACTCGTAGGCCGTGACCTTCAGAGAGCATCAGATCAAAAACCCCAAGTGATTATTACAAATCCATTGGTGGAGGGAACAGATGGAGTGGAAAAAATGTCAAAATCATATAATAATCATATTGCCCTAAACGAATCTCCAGAAGAAATGTATGGGAAAATAATGTCCATACCTGACACATTAATTATAAAATATTTTCAACTTGTAGCAGATGCTAATGAAAAGGAATTAGAAAAAGTCAGGGCTGACCTACATAATCCAGAGAAAAATCCTCGTGATTTGAAAAGAAAATTAGCAAGAGATATCATTGCATTATACCATGATAAAGATGCTGCAATAATGGGAGAAAAACACTTTGATAAAATATTTGTTAAAAAAGGAATTCCTGAAGATATACCTCAAATATGTCTTAAAACAGTATCTTATTTAGTTGATATATTAAAAGAACAAAAAATAGTCAGTAGTAAGACAGAAGGGAGACGAATGATCAAACAAAATGCTGTCAGAATAAATGGAAAAATATGTAAGGATATTCAATATAAGATTGATCCTGAAAAAGATTACATCATCAAGGTTGGGAAGCGTCGTTTTTTAAAGATAACTTAGGGTAAATATTTCACCGAGTATGGTCATCTCAATTGTTTTATATTATCATTTTATTTCAATTATCCGATTATTTCTGTTTAACAGTTTAATCCAAACATCTAAATTCAATTTCCATTTTTTGTAGAACAATAAAAAACTGAGGAGTTATTATGGCAGAAAATGTCATTGAATTTCGTGATGATAATTTTGAGTTGGAGGTTTTGAAGGCTGATGTTCCAGTTTTAGTTGATTTTTGGGCGGAATGGTGTGGACCATGCAAAGCCTTAGCTCCCACTGTAGCGGAATTAGCTGAGGAATATAAAGATAAAGTAAAAGTAGGCAAGGTTAATGTGGATTCAAATGGAAATATAGCTACAAATTATGGTGTACGGAGTATTCCTACTCTTTTAATTTTTCAAAATGGTACAATTCTCAATCAGATTGTTGGAAACGTACCAAAAGAAAGTATTACTAAGCTACTCAATGAAGTAGTCTAGTTTAAAATAAAGAGAATTTCTTTTATTGGAATTCTAATTTTGGATTTTTTTATTAAATAAAATGATGCGAAGGAAAGTAATAATTATAGGTTCCGGACCCGCAGGTTTAACTGCTGCTCTTTATACTGCAAGAGCAAATTTAAATCCATTAGTTTTTGAAGGAAGTCAGCCGGGAGGGCAATTAACGATTACAACAGATGTTGAAAATTTCCCTGGATTTCCCAAAGGAATTATGGGTCCAGAGTTGGTCAATTTATTTCGAAAACAGGCTATTAAGTTTGGTGCTGAATGCGATTATAAAATAGTAACTAAAGTTGATTTTAGCAAACGTCCCTTTTCTGTTTGGATAGGAGAGTCTTTTTTTACTGCTGAAACAGTGATTATTTCAACTGGCTCTACAGCTAAATTATTAGGATTAGAATCAGAAATGGAATTAATGGGTCACGGCGTTTCCGCTTGTGCAACCTGCGACGGTTTTTTTTTCAAAGGGAAAAAAGTATTGGTTGTTGGCGGAGGTGATTCAGCAATGGAGGAAGCATTATTTCTGACTAAGTTTGCTTCGGAAGTACATATAATTCATAGAAGAAATGAATTTAGAGCATCAAAAATAATGCAGAAACGGGTTTTTGATAATGATATAATAAATATAAAATGGAACTCTGTAATTTCAAAGATTAACGGTTCTGTTAAAGAAGGTGTTACTGGTGCTTTACTGCAAAATGAACAAACAAATGAAGAAATAAATATGGATTGTGATGGTATTTTTCTAGCGATTGGTCACACGCCGAATGTGTCTCTTTTTGATAAATTTCTAGTTAATGATGAATATGGATATTTGGTTACCAAGGAAAAAACATCAGAGACGAATATTCCTGGTGTGTTTGCTTGTGGTGATGTACAGGATCACCGTTATAAACAGGCAATTACTGCTGCAGGGTCAGGATGCATGGCTGCAATTGATGCTGAACGATTTATAGAAACTCATCCGATTGATTAAATTTCCTTCTCGCATTCGCATACACATAGGAGTGAATGATGGAGAAACGGTTAGTATTTGAATTAACAAATATAAAAAAACAGTATCATAATAAAACGGTACTAAATATAAAACACCTTCAATGTCATCCTGGAACGATTTACGGTATTATTGGTCCTATTGGTGCAGGCAAGACGACTCTGCTTAAAATATTGGGTGGACGAGTAAAACCTTCAGTAGGGGAATTACGATTTGAAGGAGAAAAATTTCAAACCAATTGGTTCGGAAAAATAAAATCTGTTAATGATATTTGGTATGGAAGCATTGAAGATTTGGATGGAAATAAAACTGTTTCTGATTTACTTTCCCACTCTAATCATGGTTCAAAAAATAATGATTCTTATTTTTCAGAAAAAAGCCAAAATAATCTAATCTCGGAAAAAATTAAAAACTTGTCTCAGGGTGAAAAGGCATGGTTGTTAAATTGCATTTTGCGTAATGAAGATCCAAGAGTAGCGATTATTGATGATTTTGGTGTTTTTTTTGATTTAAAATGGCTTATGGAGTTCCGAAAAACGATTCAGAGAATGAATAAGGATTTAGGAACAACTGTAATTTTAGGGAGTCATGATGACAGGACTATCAAACAATTTGCTTCTGTGATGATATATTTTGATAATGGGCACATTTCAAAAATAAGACCGGGTAATTTGAAAAAGCAATCAAGAAAGAAATGATTATTGATTAAGTATTTATATATGGCAAAAATTAAGGTGAGTAAATTCAATAATGCGTTAAAGTTAATCATTGTGAGTTGAAAAAGTATGGAATATTCGAGATACCAGCATATAATCTCTGGATTTAAGGGTAAAAACATCATTATAGTTGGGGATATAATGTTAGATGTTTATTATTGGGGTGATGTCCATAGAATTTCCCCGGAAGCTCCTGTTCCTATTGTTCATATCACTAATGAAAATGTCAGAATAGGAGGAGCAGGAAATGTAGCCACAAATTTATTTGGTTTGAGCGCAAAGCCCCTTCTCATTGGAGTGTTGGGTGAAGATGAGAATGGAAATACCTTATTGAAACAATTGAAAGATAAACTGATTTCTACTGAAGGTATTATTCCTATCAAAGACAGAACCACAACAGTTAAATCACGGGTGATTTCCAAAAATCAACAAATGATTCGATTTGACCAGGAATCTACCACATTAGTCTCAAAAGTTGTGGAAGAAACGGTAATAAATATATTTAATAAGAACATAACTAATGCACACGGAATTATTCTTTCCGATTATGGCAAAGGTATTTTGACTCCAGGCATTATATCTGAAATAATTCGTATATCCAGACAGCACAATATTCCTGTATATGTAGATCCAAAATCTAATGATTTTACCTATTTTAGATCTGTTCATATGATAAAACCAAATTTGTATGAATTCCAATCAGTGGTTGGAGACTGGAAATCTGAAAAGGAATTTGATATTTTAGGGAAAAAATTAAGAGAAAAATTGGATGCAGATATTTTATTGGTAACTCTGGGTGCTGAAGGCAGCAATTTGTTTACAAAAAATCAACAACATAGAATTCCAACAAAAGCCTTGCACGTACATGATGTCTCTGGAGCAGGAGATACAGTTATAAGCACCTTTGCACTCGCTGAATTGTCTGGTGCAACTGGTGAAGAATCTGCCATTTTAGCCAACTACGCTGCAGGATTAGTCTGTGAAGAAGTAGGTGTTGTGCCCATTACTCTTGATAGCTTAACCCAAGTTGTTAAAAATTATCTCAATTGAGTTATCAGTAAGAATTCTATTAACTAAATATTTCAGGGTAAATTTAATGTGAGATACAAAATATGGAGTTATTTTCATATCGATATCGCATAATACCCATACTCGGAATATTTTCTTTTAATCTTCTTTTTAGTCAATATGACCCAAGATTTAATCCATTTGACTGGATTACCATCACTAAAACGGGAGCGATCACTTCCATTTCTGAGGGATATTCTTATATCTATTTTGGGACTCAAGAAGGAGGGGTATTAAGATATCATATTTATGCAAATGAAATGGATATTTCATTAACCATGGCTCAAGGTTTATCCTCTAATGTAATTCAGTCTGTCCACTTTGATTATGACACAGGTGTTCTATGGGTAGGAACAAATACTGGATTGGATTATTCTCACATGCGAGAAGGTGGATGGACACATATAAGAAAAAGAGATATTGGTGGTAGTAGTTTAAAAATCAGCCAAATTGGGTCTACAAAAAATAATATCTGGCTACGGAGTAATAATCAATATATTAAACTGGATCATATCTCTGGAAATTTAATATCAATAATGCCATTTTCCGATGATGAAAATATAAATTGGAGCGCATCTTTTTCTCATGAGAGAGTAATTCTCCCGGAACCAATTGACAATTATTTCATGATGAATGGATGGATTTATAATAACGGATATTTGATTGACCCGCACGGAAGGGATAAATCCATTTCAGTATTTTATTCGTCCCGATATGGTGATATATGGTTGGGAATTAATGACGGGGTTATATTGAAAGGGGATTTTCATATGGAAACATTTAATCCCATTCATTTTGGATTATCAGATTTGAACGTATCTGCATTATTGAAATCCCAAGATGGATTTTGGATATGTGGAAAGTCTACTCCTCCAAAAGGGATTACTTTTTATGATAATAAACAACATTATTTCAAATCGCATGATTTTGATATTAACATTAATATGTCTCCCCAAAAAATATATTCTGTAATAAATGTGGATAACGAGTTCTGGTTTGGAGGTTCCATGGGGATTCTTGTTTATAATAAGAATAAAGATTTCTGGCGATTATTGGATGAAACAAGAATTCAATTAAATGGTTATATAAACACAATGACGTGGGATTCAAATTTTGTATGGATTGGATCAAATAGAGGAATTTCGAGAATTGATCCGGTTGCAAAACGAATTAATCCCATTGGTATTGAACCTTCATTCAAAAATGAAGCTATTTATGATCTGGAGTATATTGGTAGAGAAATCTGGATTGGCACAAAATATGGCTTATTTATATATGATAATATTACAGAGTCACTAATTGATTTCCGAGATATAGGAAACATTTCTTCTCTTGGTGGTGAAGAAAACTTAATAACTGATTTTTGGGCAATAGAAACATATAATAATTTAGTTTATATTGCTACCAAACAGGGATTAATTTCTTATGACAGACAAACGAGAATATGGAGAATAATATTAAGGTTTGGTTCCCTTAGACACCAGAGAATATCAGCCATGACATTCAATGAAAATTATGCTTTTTTTGGAAATAAGTCAGGGTTGTTTAAATTTGATTTTGAACATTTTTTTATTGACGAATATTCTTATCCTTTTCTTGGGCATGTAAATACCCTTTATTTGGAAAATGAAGAATTGTGGGTTGGAACATCAAAAGGATTAACACGATTTTTATGGAAAAATGACTGATCATCAAAAAAAAACAAAACTGATTTATGGGATATTTATATTCCTTTTCTTATTAGTTTTCATAGGCAATATCAATGGAAGAAAGAAAAATGATGATTTGGGTAACTTCAAAAATATCCGTTTGAATATTGTCCCTGTTACCACAAAATGGCAAGATTCTATTTTGGTTAAGATTTATCTGGCCATTCCTTTCAAAACTCTTCAATTTATTTCAAAAAACAACGATTTTTTTTCAGGTTACGAAGCCCAGATTGCGGTGATGAGTAAAAAAGGAAAATTGATTTATAAAAATACTTGGTCTGATTCAATATATGTTCAAAGTTATATTGAAACAATCAGGAAGAATGAAGCAATTACTATATTTACGGAAAAAATAATTTCAGCGAATGAATATGTTGTAATGGCAACCGTCTTTGATATCGAAAGTAGAGAATTTCATAAAATAAGCCAGGATTTGGAATTAGAGTCATCATATAAATCCTATATAAATAAACCGGTTTTACTGATTGAGAAACCTGGGAATTGGGGGTTTAATCCGGATCTTATTCCAAGTTGGAATTATTTTCTTTCCTCTGGAAAAGACTCAGTCAGTTTATTTATTTCTGGTTTTAGTCATTCGAATAACTGCGAGCTAGAATGGAAAATATTAAGTAAAGTCAGGAAAGAACAAGTAACCGGAGAGAAAAAGATACTTGTCAATTCCAATTATTTCCATCATTATATACACCTTCCAATATCTATATTTTCTGATTTATCCTATACATTTACTGTGAAATTAAAAGATAAAAAGCAACAGAATGAAGAATCTGTAGAATTGATTGTTTTAAAACCGGGCATTTCTAGTTTGGTAACTGATATTGATCAAGCATTAGACCAAATGAAATACATTTTAACTTCAGAAGAGCGCACTGAATTAAAGAAATCTAAAAAGAAGGAAAAGGAACATTTATTTAAAAACTTTTGGGATGTCCGAGATCCTTCACAGGGAACATTGAAAAACGAACTTATGGATGAATATTATAAGCGAGTATCATATACAATTATACAATATAGTGGATTCCAGGATGGATGGAAAACAGATATGGGAATGATTTACATTTTATTTGGAGCTCCAGATGAGAAGAAACGATTCTCAGACTATTCTAACCAAAAATCCTTCGAAATCTGGTATTATTTTATAGTGAATAAATCCTTTAGAATTGACGATCTGATTGGGTTCGGTGATTATCAATTGGAAACACCTCATATCTTATCGATTCCCTAAAAAACAATCACTGTATGCTAGAAAAGCTTCAATTCAATTTAACTCAATCTGAAAAGAAATTATTAATGAGAATATTGAGTTCATTTTTGGACAAATCAGAAATGGAAACAGAAAGTGCAGTTATTAAATCTATTTTAGCAAAATTGAATTCAAAAGATAAATTTTTCCTCTATATTGATGGAGCAGCAATGCCTGACATGCAGGGAGCAGGGGTTGGAGGAGTATGTTATAAAAACGAGAAGAAGATATTTTCCTTTTCAGAATTTATTGGTAATAGAACCAACAATGAAGCCGAATATTTTGCATTGATACAAGGTTTGAATCATGCTTTCGAAAAAGAAATAAAATCTATAACTATCTATTCCGATAGTCAATTGATAGTAAATCAAATTAACGGAAAATATGAGGTTAAAAATGAAAGGATGATATTATGTTATCAAAAAGCAATAAAAATATTATCCAATTTCAATAATTGGACACTAACTCACATCCCCAGAGAAAAGAATAGGGAAGCAGATTTCCTAAGCAAACAGGGATTGCAGATATAGAACCGAATAGAATTATTTTTTTCTACTAAAAAATTATTAATCATATGAATTATCAAAGGATATAATTTAAGATTGCTGTAATTTTCACTTCCATTAATCAAGATATTTTAGCCCATTTGAATTTATTCTCCATATTAACAAAACCTTTTAGTTGGTTATCTGGTGATATTGCCATAGATCTAGGTACAGCAAATACTCTCATTTGGCTTAGAGGAAAAGGAGTGATCATCAATGAACCCTCAATTGTTGCTAGGTCTGTTCATGATGAAAAGATTTTTGCCGTTGGAAATGAAGCAAAAGAAATGGTGGGAAAAACGCATAAGGAAATTGAGACAATTCGGCCTTTGCGGGATGGAGTGATAGCTGACTTTAATATGACAGACGGGATGTTGCAGGGATTTATTCGGAAAGTTGAACTAAATCGAATTGCAAGGGTAAGAATGGTTATATGTGTCCCCAGCGGAGTTACAGATGTGGAAAGAAGAGCGGTAAAAGATTCAGGAGAGAGAGCTAATGCTAAGGAGGTTTTTCTTATTGAAGAACCTGTAGCTGCTGCCATTGGAATCGGATTGGATATCAGTAGACCTATAGGAAATATAATCGTTGATATTGGTGGTGGCACCACAGAAATTGCAGTCATCTCCCTCAATGGTGTTGCTACCAAAGAATCTATTCGAATTGCAGGTGATGAAATGGATGAAGCCATTGTACAATGGTTTCGAAATGAACATAAATTAGAAATTGGGTTGCCTACAAGTGAATCCATTAAAAAAACCGTTGGTTCTGCAATGCGAATGAAACCAGAAACAATTTCTGTAAAGGGGAGAGACCTAGTAAATGGAATTCCCAATACAATTCAAGTTTCTTCGGATGAAATTCGGCATGCATTGAAAGACCCAGTAAACAGTATAGTGGAATCGGTAAAACAAGCTTTGGAAAAAACACCTCCAGAATTGGCATCTGATATTTTGGATAGAGGAATTATTTTGACAGGAGGAGGAAGTTTGCTGCACGGTTTAGACCAAATAATAAGAGAAAGGACCAATATTCCGGTAAATGTATCAGAAGATCCATTATTGTCTGTGGTAAAAGGAACAGGGATGGTGCTTGAAAATGTAAGGAAATATAAAGATGTGTTGATTTAGTTTTTATGAAAAAAATATTATTATTTATATTAGAAAATAAACATCATGCTTTATTTATAAGTTGTACCTTTCTCTCCTTTTCCCTTCTCTTTTCAAATAACTCCACAAAAAATGTAGAATTATTTCGATCTAGAATCATTGATTATTTTTCCACACTTTACAAACCTGTAACTTGGATAAAATATTCATACACCTTGGATGAAGAAAATACTCTATTAAGAGAAAAAGTGCTTCAATTATCTTTACAAGTATCTTCCATGCAATTCCTTGAAACAGAGAATCAAAGATTACAGAATTTGTTATCCTTCAAGAGAGAAAATCAATTAATATTATTACCATCTAAAGTAATTAATAAGGGGATATTATCCAACATTAATTCACTGACAATTGATGTAGGAAAAGAAGCCGGGGTTGAAAAAAATGACCCTGTTCTTACACCGAAAGGTGTCATTGGGAAAGTATTAATAGCTGGAGAGAATTCTTCTATAGTACAACTCATTAATGATATTAATTATCGTTTAAGTGTTAGAATATATCCCAAAGGGAATACAGGAATATTAAGGTGGTATGGGAACAATAAATGTCAGATTAAGGAAGTGCAAAAAAATGCTTCTGTTCGTGTTGGAGATGGTGTGGTAACATCTGGCTTTAGTGACATTTATCCAAAAGACCTTCCCGTTGGAACTGTAAGTGGCATAATTGATAAATCGGGTAGTTTTGAAAAAATTATTTTAGTTCAAATTTCAGAGGATATAGAATCACTTTTAGATGTCTTTGTAATCCTTAACAGGAGCAATGAATCAAATTAAAATTTATATTATTGGACTGATTATTTTAGGAATTCAAATACTGCTTTCTGATTTTTTATCTTTGAATGGTATTCGACCTGATTTCATTCTCATTTTTCTTTTATATGTCAGTGTACGACATGGCAGTTTTGTAGGAATACTACTAGGATTCACTTTGGGATTATTTGCAGATTTATTGGGTGTGAGTACCTCATTTGGTTTATCTCCTCTGACGTATACTCTCACGGGATATATACTTGGGTTATTGTGTTATCACAATAAAATTCATTCCAAACTTCAGTTTCATAGTGTCTGGCTATGTATAATATTTTTGCATTTTTTTTATACAACTTTCATTCGATATCAATACACAGTAATTGAAAATCCAATTCAATTTATTTTATTATGGATTTTAACATCCCTTTATACCTTAGGATTTACTGGCATTTTGCAAATTATAAAACCCCTATATATAAAACCCTGAATGTTAAAAGCTGAAAATATAATATATCGAGATCAAATTTTGGTTGTAAAAGGAATAATTACAGTGGTTTTTATTGTTTTGATTTCCAGATATTTTTTTATTCAAATTGTAAAGCATGAAATGTATCATGCAAAAGCGGAAGTAAACCGGATTCAGGCAATCTCACTTCCCGCACCACGAGGACTTATATTAGATAGGGATAAGAATATTTTGGTAGATAATTATCCAACCTTTATTCTTTCTGCTATTCCCCGAGAATTTGAAAACAAACAGGCTAAATTTAATTTGATTAATGAATTAACAGGAATTCCCTTTGAGATTTTGGAGAAGAATTATAAACGATATTACAGAAATAGGTTTGTCAATGTACGATTAGCCAAAAATCTAAATTTTGAGCAGTTGAGTCTTTTAGAAGAGAACAAAATAAGTCTGGCTGGAACTTATTACAATAAACTACCGGAGAGGTCTTATCCAAGTCAAATAAACGGTTTTCATTTTTTGGGTTATGTCAGGGAAGTAGATCGTTCAACATTAAGTAATTTAGGCGATCAGAGCAACTATGATTTAGGTGATTTAACAGGTTGGAATGGTATCGAAAAATATTATGAAGAATATTTGAATGGTCGAAAAGGAATTGATTTTTTCGAAGTCAATGTAAGAGGAGAAATTGTAGGACAACTTGTGGACAGAAGCATCCAGCCAATCCCTGGAACGGATGTTAGGTTGACTATTCATTCTGGATTACAAAGGGCTATGGAACGCTCAATGATGGAAAAAAAAGGATCTGTATTAGTGTCAAACGCAAAGACAGGAGATATTTTAGCCTTCGTGAATTCTCCCCTATTATCTCCTGAATTATTTTCTGGCGGAATTTCACATGAAGAATGGAAAAATATTATTGAAGACTCTGATAAGCCGCTTTTGGATAGAAATACATCAGGCCAATACCCGCCAGGGTCGATTTTCAAATTAATTACACTTTTTCCACTTATTGAAGAAAAAAATATTCTTTCAAATTGGGAAACATTTTGCGGTGGTAGTTATAATTTTGGAGACAGGATTTTTAATTGCTGGAAAGAGGAGGGTCACGGTACAGTCAATATGGAAAAAGCGGTAGCACAATCCTGTAATATTTATTTTTATCAAGCAGTGCAATCTATACCATTAGAAACATGGGTAGAAACCTGCAGATATTTTGGTTTCGGAAAAATAACCCAGATTGATATACCTACTGAAAAAGAAGGTCTAATTCCGGACAGGAATTACTTCAATACTCAATATGGTAAATGGGGCTGGTCAAAAGGGACCATGCTGAATCTTGCACTTGGGCAGGGGGAAATTCTGGTTACACCAATTCAACTATTGCAATTTGCGAATCTTGTTGCAACCCACGGTTACACAAATAAGTTACATTTTTATTATGGAGATCGAGGGGTACTACTCCTTTCAATAAATTATTCGATTAATACTTGGAAATTGGTGGACAAATTCTTACTGGCTGCGGTATCACAACCAGGTGCAACCGGTAAATTAGCCGATCCTCATATTAAAGGGCTGAAAGTGTATGGGAAAACGGGAACAGCACAAAATCCCCATGGTGATCCTCATGCTTGGTTTTTTGGATTTGGAAAGTATGGGGAAGAAATCATCTCAATTGTTGTACTCATCGAAAATGGAGGTCATGGTAGTGAAGTTTCTGCACCCATTGCACAGTTAGCTTTTGATACTTATTTTTCAAATATAAATATAGGTCAATTTACCTATGGAAATAATTGAAAAAATTCGAGAAGCAAATCGCGTTATCATTGGAGTAACATTTCTATTATTTCTCATCGGATTAGTCGGTCTATCAAGCATTGCAGTTCACCAGGATGGTACTATTCAATCAAGTTCATTTTTAAAACAGACTTTATTTGTGCTTCCAGGAATTGTATTGTTTCTTTTTACATTTTATTTACCTAAATCTTTTTACCATAAGTCTGCATATTGGGTTTATGGATTTATCATTTTGGCAATTTTATTTCCCTTTATTGGTCAAAAAATTGCTGGAACCTATCGATGGATTAACATCGGTCCTATTGGTGTTCAACCCTCTGAATTTGCAAAATGGATAGTTGTCATAGTATTGGCACGATATTTTTCAGATTATAATTTGGATTTAAATAAGTTCCGTACCTTAATCGTACCAATTATTGTGGTGGCTATTCCAACAGTAATCGTATTAAAACAACCGGATTTAGGATCAGCAATAATTATTTTGTCTTCTCTTATCCCTTTGATTTATTGGTCCAAGGTTAGTCCATATTATATTTTTCTTTTGGTTGGTCCAATCGTCAGTGTAATTACTGCTTTTCATAATATTTCTTTTACAATATGGGGAATCTCTATGATCGGGATATTGTATGTTGTACATCCTAATTTAATTCAAGGTGTTATTACATACTTTTTTTTCTTACTTCTTGGTTTGTTATCTCCCTGGATATGGAGTTTATTAAATTCATATCAACAGAAAAGGATATTGACGCTTCTGAATCCCGAAATAGATCCATTAGGTTCTGCTTATCAGGTCATTCAAAGTCAAACCGCTATCGGGTCCGGTGGTTTATTTGGAAAAGGATGGGGAAATGGAACTCAGACACACCTGAAATTTTTACCAGTTCAGGAATCAGATTTTATGATATCAGTTTTGGCTGAAGAATTTGGTTTTGGATTCATGATTGTGTTATTTTGTTTATTTGCTATATTAATTTTTCAAATTGTTAAATTAGCCTTTGAATCTAATGATAGGTTTTCAAGTCTTATCTTGATAGGTATAGGGGCCATATTTCTTTCCCATATTTTTGTTAATTCAGCTATGGCTGTTGGTTTAATTCCCGTGAAAGGTTTACCTCTTCCATTTATTTCCGCTGGTGGTTCGTTTTTGTTATCTTGTTTTATGATGATCGGATTAGCTTTGAATATGGGAATCAATACATTTGAATGAGCTTTATTCATTTGAACATATTTTTTATAGAGATTAAATTCTTTATTATCATTCGCCAGATATATTATATTTTGAAACATTGCCACCCATTTATATTTCAGTACATAATATTTTGTCTGTTTTCTAGTCAAGTTTATTCTCAAGTCAATGTTGAAAAAGAATTAAAACGTTTGAATGCTAAAATTGACCGTGCGAATGTACGACTCGATTCATTGGAGAAAAAAAATGGAGAATTGATCCCAGAGTTGAAAACAGTCATAAAAAACAATACACAGTCTCAGACACATTTGGATTCGTTAAGTGATGATATAATTATTATGATACAGAACATGGGTGATAAAATTTCTATCTTAGAAAATAAAACTACTTATCTTGAAAACAAACTCTTGACCCTGACAAATAGCTATAGAGAAATGTCAAACTTGCATTATGAACCTAAAGATAGGGGTGTGGATAAAAAACTAACTCCAGAATCATATATCGATAAGTATAATGAAAGTCTTCGCTATGTTCAGAATGGAGATTTTGATTTTGCTGTGGCTGGTTTTACTAAGTTAATAAGAGATGACCCTCAAAACCAATTAGCAGATAACAGCCAATATTGGGTTGGAGAATGCTATTATTCAAAGATGAAATTTAAACGTGCCATTTCCGAATTTGAAAATGTTTTCAATTTTCCCGGAACTGATAAAAATGATGATGCTCAATTAAAAATTGGGATGTCTTATTTGGCGTTGAATAATATAGTAGACGCAAAAATACAATTTCAAAAACTTTTAGATGTGTATCCGAATAGCGAATACGCAATTTCTGCTCGTGATCATTTAGAACAAATAGCTTTGGAATAATTATGAAACTCTTTTTTTTAACATCAGAAATAACACCTTTTACTTTGCCTTCAATATTAGGAGATTACTCTGCGAAAGTATCCTTGCTACTTCAAGGTAAACCCCATGATTTGAGGACAATGGTCCCTAAGTACGGTTATATAAGTGAGAGAAAATATATTTTAAGAGAAGTAATTAGATTAAGGGATATCCCATTTGAATTTGATGGCATAGATCAAAATACATCAGCTAAGAGTGCTTTCATTCCTAAAACACGGGTTCAAGTATATTTTTTGGAACATTTAGAATGGTTTAAACCCATTTCAAATTTATTATACAAAGCTAAAAATGGACGCATCTTATCTGATAATGATATGAGGTTTGCCTATTTCGCTTGTGCAGGGCTTGCAATTATTCCCCATTTATTTTGGAAACCGGATATGTATTTGTGTCATGGTTGGCAGTCGAGTCTTGTCCCACTTTTATACCACCAGAAATATAAAGATAAGGTATTAAAAAACATTAATTACAAAAATATCAAAACAACATATTTAGTTCATTCTTTGGATCAATTTTGCCAATTTAGACGAGAATCATTTGATGCAGCAGGACTTAAAATCCCTGATTATCTAGATAACGATGTTGTGAATTCTCATGAGGCTGCCGTTCATTATGCTGATAAAGTCATTGTATTTAATTATCCCAATTCTTCTATGGTAGATGATTTTATGAAACTAAAGGCTGTTGAAAAGCATAGTAAAAAAGTATCGGTGATTGATTGGGATGATGTGGAATCTCCTAATTATTTTACCATGTCAGATAAAATTGATGAGGTCTTGACCTCTTAACACATTGAAGTCACCTCCAATAAGTTATGAAATCATTTTTGTTACGTTATATTATCATAGGTACACTTTTTTTTCTTTTTCTATTATCCTGTTCGGATAAAAATCATACCATAACGAATCCGAACTTTGAGGGGAATTTTGAATTCCAATCACTCACCGTTGATAATATTGTATCAGGAACGTCCTACATTACTTCCCCGAAGCTAGGAGATCACGATTATTTATATTCTGGTTCTAAAAATAATTACAATTGTGAATTTACATTGATTGATTTTACATCTTATTATGCGCTTAATGCATATCCTGAATTTTTTGCCAATCCGGATACTGTGGATAGTATGATGTTAAAAATATATCTATCTGATGAATCTAGCATTCCAATTCCGGAAATATTCCTTACTTATTTACATAGTGCAAATGATTCAATTTTTCATGAAGATGAAACTCTTTATAATGAATTTGATTCTAATGGATTTGCTGATACGATTGGTTTGGGTGTTTTTCAATTGAGTGGGGAGGACACAGATTCCACGGTGAATTCGATTGAATTAATAATAAAAGATACAGCTAATATTAGTGAATTGTTTTTTTATTCAGAAGATACATCTAAATGTTTTTTATTATCTCAAACAGAAACATCTGATTTTGTCAAATTATATAGCAGTGAATCATATTATAAACCAGAGTTTTATATTTATTATACTATTATTGATAGTACTGATTCTAGTTATGTCTCATCTATCTCTTTACCGGTATTACAGGATGTTACACTAATTAACCCACCAGAATTTTTAACCTTACCTCAAGATTCTATCTATATTGGTGGCAGTATTTTTCAGTCAATACTAAAGTTTGGCCTAGCTCCTTTTTCAGATTTACCTGATCAATTTGTTTTTAAAGAAGATTCTTATCTTTATTTAGAAACTCCATTTGATGATGAGGCACTGAGTATTGCTGTATTAGCTTATTCTTTATCTGATAGTATTGTTGACAGCGAGCATTTTTTAATGGTTGACGAACAATATTCTGTGGATAAATCTATATATATGCCCACCTGGTTTGAAGGTGGAAAATTAAAAATAAGGATACAGGCTTATCTTCAGTACGCACTCACACAGGAAATAGAACATTTTGGTATCAATCTTCAGGGAAGTATCAATAATGATCCGTTTGCAATTGTTTCAGTGGTAAAACCTGATTCCAACTACTCAACAATCTCAATTGAATATGTCTCCAATCAATAATAAAATTTCTATCCTAATGATTTTGGTAGGATTTGTCTATCCTCAAAGTATAATGAATAGCTATGGAATGGGAAATTCAGGATTATATAAGGATGTTGCCTCAACAGGAATATCCTCTTCAGGTTTAGTTCCGGGATATGGAAAAAATTTATCCTTAATGAACCCATCCACATGGTCGTCATCTAAATATACCCTCTTTTCAAGCACGTTTAGGGGTATTTCACGCCTATTTAATCAGGAAAATATCCGAAGCCAATCTTCAAATATTGATTGGTTGATTTTTATTGTTCCAATAAAACACAAGTATGCATTTGGAGTCGGTTTATTTCCCTATGCTGATCAAAATATACAATTTGGTAAGACAGATTTAATGACCCCTGATTCCTCGTTATTAACCCAGACAGTAGATTATTCTGGAGGACTGTCTTCATTACGGTTTGCATTTGGTTTTCCTTTAAGTAATTTTGGTCTAGGAGGATTGGGATTTGACCTGCTTTTTGGATCTACCAGGGTACACAAATTCACAGAAATAAATCAAGAGACTTATATTCATGATCAACGAAAGGTATTCAACGGTATAATATCACAATTGTTTTTCACTTCAAATCCATTTTTTATTCAATCCAGAGAGGTTATATTTTATTTAAATTTAGGATTTACTATTAGAGATTTCTCTGCAGAGTTACAATCCTACCAACCTTATATTGATGTGAATCAAAATGGGGTTCATGATATATCTTTATTTGATTTTCCAGGAATAGATAATTCTCCTGCTCCAGTCGTACAACGATTCCAAAAATTTTATAATCCATTAGAATTAAATTTTTGTATTAACGTAAAATATGCATCGGATATTTCATTAGTATACGAAACTGGATTATGGAAAAATAACAGCTATATTTCCAATGAATTATTTGATTTTAACGATGGATTATCAAAAAAAATATATCTCTCTCAGGGGTTGATTAAATATGCAGATGAATATCCACAAAGTATTATTAATAAATTTCATTGGCGAGCGGGATATTTGATATCACAAATGGATTTTCAAAATAATTCCAATAAAGTTAACAAATTTGATTTGTCAGTGGGATTGGGATTACCATTTGGTAAATTTGGAAATCAAATTGATTTTGCATACACTTTTTCAAAAATTAAAAGTGGAATTTTAATTAATGAAAATATAAAAACAGTTAAAATAGGCTTAACTATAGGAGATATTTGGTTTGTTAAAAGGAGAAATAGGTAAATGAGGATAGTGAAAATATTTGGGTTGTATTTGTGGATTATTTCTTCCATATTTTTTATTACAATGTGTGTACCGCCTTCATCTGGTCCTGAGGATAATATTGCATTAGAACAGGCAAAACTGGACTCTTTGCGCCAACTTAAATGTCCGAGATTTATGAGCAGTGCTGCAGAATATTATCGTAATAGGAATTGGAGAGAAACCGTGGAAATGTATTCACAAATCATTGAACTTGGTTGTGATGAATACGATTCCGTATTGGCACCCCCAGAAGAAATATATCAGTATTATGCGATTGGTCACGAGTATTTGGGAGAGTTTAATGAATCTGAAAAAGTTATATTAAAGGGTCTTCAGAAATTGCCCAAAAATATAAATCTCAGAAAGCGATTAGCTTACTCATATAAAAAACAAAATAAAACGGATATGTATATCAATGAGATGGAACGCCTCATTGATTTAACAGAAAATGATACAAATCTTATGATGGAATTATCCAATGCCTATGGAGATTTAGAACGTTATGATGATCAGATTTATATTTTAAAACAACTTTTGAAAAAGGATCCCAATAATGAGATTGCACAGGGAGATTTAGCGCTCGTACTTGAAAAAAGTGGTGAAGATCCGCTGGAATTTATTAAGGAAAGATTAGATAATAATCCAGATAATGTCTCCTATGGGCTTGATTACGCAGATCGGCTCATAAAAAATAATCGTAATGCGGAAGCAATTAATGTATTTAAAAAAGTGATTCGGGTAGATGGATCTAATAAAATTGCGTATCGAAAAATTGGAGAATTATATTTTGAGATGGATGATCTTAAATCAGCATCAAAAGCATATGAAGAATTATATATGTTAGATCCACGTGATATTAAAACTGCTATTAAAATTTCTGATATCAATATTGAATTGGATCAATTTAATGAATCTATAAAGTGGGCAAAAAAAGCGAATAAGGTATCTCGATCCTCAGGGGAGGCAATAAGTCAGATAGGTAAAGTTTATTATAAGGGATTTCAATCTTGCAGGAGTGAAATAATTAGCTTGGATGATAGGATTGTTGCTTCTTTGGCATTTGAGGAATTTGATAAAGCAGAAAAAAAAGGATTTAGAAGAAATTCAGGCTCTATGCAGTGGTTAAAGGAGAATGAAGTATTATTTGGGAAAGCAAATTGGTTCATGTTAGATCCTGAATCAAAAAGTAAAGGGTTTATAAAACCCTCTTCGTCCTGTTATAATTGGGTCAATGATAAACTGATCAAACAACCGGGTTGGTAGATTGACGACTCTCCATGAATCTGACGAAAACATTTTTCATATTCTTCAGCGTGAATATATAAGAGAAAGGGATACCCTTGAACTAATCGCATCTGAGAATTTTGTTAGTCGAGCAGTTTTGGAAGCTGCCGGGGGTATCATGACAAATAAATATGCTGAGGGATATCCAGGAAAGAGGTATTACGGTGGCTGTGAACATGTGGATGAAGTCGAAAATTTAGCACGAGAACGAGCAAAACAAC
>CAZOUJ010000004.1:0-26383 GCA_964582955.1 uncultured bacterium | reverse complement strand
CTATGCTCCACTACTGACTACTGAGATTGAGGACTTTGTGCTGTAAGATAAGGGGAGTGTAATGCTCCCCTTTTACCCCATCCCCACTTTTTTACAAAGAGGTGCTACTTCAACAGCACCATCTTCTTGGTCTGCACAAACTCTCCTGCCTGTATCTGGTAGAGGTAGACTCCTGCACTCACAGGCCTGCCCATGCTGTCTGTAGCATCCCATTGAACTGACTTGAAACCTGCTTGTTGAGTAGTGTTAACCAGTTGGGTAATCTCTTTACCAAGCATATCATAAATGTTTGCAAAGTCCTGTTAGATAGATGCTCTGAATGTCAAGAATGGGTATTTTTACCTGTTTTGTGTGACGGGAATAATTATTAATTAACATTTTCAATGATTACAGCATAGCCTTGCCCAACACCCACACACATTGTTGCTAGTGCATATTTTTTACCTTGTTTCTTCAGTTCAACGGCAGCTGTTTGGATGATTCGGGTACCACTCATCCCAAGGGGATGCCCAAGGGCAATTGAACCTCCGTTTGGATTTAATCTTGGATCATTCTCTTCCATCCTCCATTGCCTAATACAGGCCAATGATTGAGCTGCAAATGCCTCATTAAGTTCAATAATGTCCATATCCTGCATTTTTAATCCTGCTTTTTTCAGAACATTGTTTGTAGCTTGAACAGGACCTATCCCCATTATACATGGTTCTACCCCAACTACAGCTGATGCAACAATTCGAGCTATAGGTTTGAGCCCATAGTTATTTACTCCATTTTCTGTTGCAATAAGCATAGCAATAGCACCATCATTTATACCAGAAGAATTCCCCGCTGTAACTGTGCCGTCCTTTTTAAACGCCGGGTTCAAGGTTGCCAAAACTTCAGTAGTCGTTTGTGGTTTGATAAATTCATCTGCGTCAAATAGTATCGAATCTGATTTATGCTGCAGAATATTTACTGCTACAATCTCTGTCTTAAACCGTCCGTTGGTTTGTGCTGTATATGCCTTTTTCTGTGATCTATATGCAAATGCATCCTGGTCCTGGCGGTTTATATCATATTTTTCAGCTAAATTTTCCGCTGTCTGTCCCATACTATCAGTGCCATAAACTTCATCCAGCCTCGGATTGATAAACCGCCAACCAAAACTAGAATCATACATTTCTGCATCCCGGCCAAAAGATTTTGAGGTCTTTGAAATGATCCATGGACCCCGGGTCATATGTTCAACTCCTCCCGAAATAAAAAGATCTCCATCTCCAGCCTGGATAGAGCGGTGTGCATGAATTACTGCTGACATACCAGAGGCACATAGACGATTAATTGTTTCACCTGGTACGGTATATGGTAATCCAGCAAGGAGCGATGCCATTCGGGCAATGTTTCGGTTGTCTTCACCGGCTTGATTTGCACAACCTATAATAACATCATCTATTGCACCAGAATCAAAGTCATATCTATCTATTAACGATTTTATTACATGGGCAGCTAAATCATCCGTCCGAATAGTTGATAAAGACCCACCAAAATTCCCAATAGCAGTTCGTACAGAATCTATAATAAACGTATCTTTTCTACTCATTTGTCTCCTGTAGCCCAGCCTATTGACGTACGATAAACTGTTCCTTTAAAATACGCTATTTCTTGATCTTTATTATTTGTTACAGTAATTAGATAAACACCAATTTTATCTGTAACAGATAACTCTTCCGTAGTTGCAGTAAGCTCATCTCCATCTTTAATAGATATAGTATGTGAAATGGAGGTTTCTATTGAAAGAGATTTTTTACCATTTGAATTTGATGCAAAAGCCAAAGCACTATCGGCTAGAGAATATGCAATGCCTCCATGTGCAATATGAAATCCGTTCAACATTTCTTTCCTGACTATCATTTTCAGCTGACAATATCCATCGGAGATATCCTCAATTTTAATCCCCAGCCACTGGCTGAAGGCATCCTGTTCATACATTTTATTGGCTATTTTTAAAGCTTTGCTCATGCGTAAAAGGTCCTGTTCTCCTTTACCATTTTTATCAATAAAGGACTCGGTCTATAGCGCTCGTCACCTAAATCAGATTTGAGTTTGCAGAGCTGTTGAAATATCAAATCAACTCCTATCTCATCTGCCCATCTTAGCAATCCTCTAGGATAGTTCACGCCTGTAGTCATGGCTATATCAATGTCATCGCGGGATGCAATCGCAAGATTCAATGTATCAGCTGCTTCATTAATGAGCATTGCCAGAATTCGCTTAAATATTTTTTTACCGGATTCTTCATCTGCAGCAGGTTTTGGAATTGCGGCACCATTTGAATAATCATAATATCCTTGCTCTGATTTCCTGCCCAACAATCCTTCATCCACCATCTTTTTCTGGGTAGGTGACGGTTTATAACGAGGGTTATAGTTTGTTCCAATATAAACAGATTCCGTTGCATTATAGTTCACATCATTTCCAATATAATCCATAAGTTCAAATGGTCCCATTTTGAATCCTCCAAATTCCTTCATAGCCCAGTCAATAGTTGCAAAATCTGCAAGGCCTTCATCATAAATCCTAAGTGCTTCGCCATAAAACGGTCTAGCAACCCTATTTACAATAAACCCCGGTGTATCCTTTGCTATTACAACGGTCTTTCCCCAGCCTTGCAAGATTGATTTAACGTTTTCTATTAAACTAGGTTCTGTCTGCTCTACCGGAACTACTTCCACCAACTTCATTAAAGGCACCGGGTTGAAAAAATGAATACCTATAATCCTTTTAAGATTAGAACATGATAAAGCGATTCCCTCTACTGACAGTGATGAAGTGTTAGTGGAAATGATACAGTCATTTGAAACCAAAGATTCAACATCCGAAAATGTTTTCTGTTTTACTTCCATATTTTCAATCACTGCTTCAATAACCAATTTGCTATCAGCAACACTTCCGATTTCATTGGTCCACTGAATTCTTGATAAGATTGCTCCCGATTCCTCCGGACTTAATTTTTCTTTTTCTACTAAGCGATTCATAACTGAATGAAGACTGGCCCTTGAGCGTTTTATCGCTTCCTGTGAGGTATCTATTAGGGTGACACAAGCTCCATATGTTGCTGCAACCTGGGCAATGCCTGTGCCCATGTTCCCAGCACCAATGATAGATATTTTTTGTTTCATTTCCCCGTAAAATGTGGTGTCCGTTTTTCCAAAAATGCCCGAATACCTTCTTTATGGTCTTCAGTAGCTGCAGACAATGCTTGGGTTTCAGCTTCCACGCTGAGCTGCTCATTTAATGAATTATTAAACGTTTGGGATAGTAGTTTTTTGGTATATCCCAATCCCTTTGTGGGCATGGATGCAATTGTTTTTGCCAGTTTCATTGCACTGTTTTCAAATTCAGTATCTTCATATACGGCATAAATCATTCCCAGTGATTCAGCTTTTTCTGCGATGACACTTTCACCCGTCATCATTATGGCTGCTGCTTTAGGTAGTCCAATAAGACGAGGAAGAAAGTAAGTACCACCACTGTCCGGGATAAGTCCAATCTTACTGAAAGCCTGTATAAAACTTGCAGACTTTGCTGCCACTACAATATCACATGCCAAGGCCAGATTTGCACCTGCTCCAGCTGCTACACCATTCACCGCAGCAATTACCGGTTTTTCAATCCCTTTGATTTTCTGTATAATGGGATTATAATGCTGCCGAACAATTTCTTCAATTTCAGGGCCATCTGGATTAATTGCTTCTTTTAAATCCTGACCAGCGCAAAAAGCCTTCCCCGCTCCTGTAATCAATATACTTCGGATTGTTTCATCCTGACCACACTCATCCATTATATTTTGTAACTCAAGTGCCATCTCCCGCACAAACGAGTTGTATTTTTCTGGGCGATTAAGGGTAATTTTTGCAACGGCTTCTATTTTTTTAAACTGAATCATCCGCCTTAAAACTGTTTAAAATGATGAAAAGGCTCAGCGCATGAAAGACACTTGTACAGGGCCTTACAAGCAGTTGAACCAAAATTACTGATGACCTCTACTTTCATAGAATCACATTGCGGACAAATAACATTTTTTGACGGAGGTGCTATACCTGCATCCTTCAGTTTGGCTTTTACTTCGTCACTCATCCAATCCGTCGTCCAAGGAGGTGCTAAAGATGTTTTGACTTGGTAATTTATAACACCCTGTGATTCCATATTATAAATAATTTCTTCTTTTATAAATGACATGGCTGGACAACCAATATAGGTTGGAGTAATGGTTATATTAAACATGTCGTCATCATATTTAACATCCCTAATGATACCTAAATCTACTATTGAAATAGCAGGGATTTCAGGATCAGGAATCATTTTCAGTATTCCCCAGATTGTATCAGTTGAAATATCTTTTACCATTTAGCATCCGGATATGCCCGTTGGAGATACTGCATATCTGAAAGTATATGACCCAAGTGTTCAGTGTGAATTCCTTGCCTTCCTCCAGTTATCATATTTCCGTCTTCAGGCCTATTAAGAGTGGCTTCTGCGAATATATTATTTACAGTATTATTCCATGCAGGCTTCAGCTCTCTACAGTCCACACCAATATTCTGATCTGCAATTTGAATATCGTTTTTGTTCATTTCAAACAATTCTTCCGTAAACAACCATAAATTGTTGATTGCAGATTGGGCCTTTGTATGGCTTTCTGGTGTACCGAATCCGAGCCGAATAATCCACTTAGAAGAATGACGGAAATGATAGTTAGTTTCCTTTATTGATTTCTGGGCAATAGCTGAAAGCTGACTGTTATTGCTTTCAATTAACTTCTCTAAAAATAATTTGTTAAAGACATCCAGGAAAAATTGACGCACCATGGTGTCGGCAAAATTTCCATTGGGCTGTTCACATAAAAGATGGTTGGTGAATTCCCTCTCATTGCGTTTAAAGGCCAGATCATCCGCTGTGGTATCTCCCCCATTTAGAGAAGTCGCATATTCCAGATAAAGATTAGCCCTGCCGAACATGTCAAGGGATATATTGCTGAGAGCAATATCTTCTTCCAGGAAAGGAGCCTTATATGCCCACTCAGATAACCTTTGCCCTAAAATGAGGGCGTCATCTCCCAGCGCTAACACATATATAAAAAGATCATCTTTAGCCATTACAACCCTTTAGCCTTTTTGGACACCTTAAAAAAGGTGGGATATCGGTATACTTTATCATCTGCAGGATCGAAAAAGGGTTCTCTGTCTTCTGAATTTGAAGAAACAATATGTTCAGCTTTTACCACCCATATACAGGTACCTTCCTGCCTCCTGGTGTATAAATCTCTTGCATTCTGAAGAGCCATTTCCTTATCAGCTGCATGTAAAGAGCCAGCGTGTTGAAACTGGACTCCTGTTTTGGGCTGTATAAAGACTTCCCATAAAGGCAGTTCGTTTTTACTCATTTTTATTTCCGTTTATATTTTTTTTGCATAAGCCAATGCTGCTTCTCTTACCCATTTACCTTCTTTGTGTGAGTTGATATGATTACTCATCCGCTCCCTATTGCAAAATCCATTCCCGCTAATCACATCCCAGAATTCATCCCAATTAATATCTCCAAAATCATAATGCTTTTTTTTGGGATTCCATTTCAGGTTATCATCTGGAATTTTCAATCCAATTAAGTCTGCTTGTTTTACCGTTCGATCTACAAAAATCTGTCTCAGCTCATCATTGGTATTTCGCTTAATCTTCCACTTCATAGCAATGGAGGAGTGCGCTGAATCAGAGTCATGGGGACCAAACATCATGAGAGATGGCCACCACCAGCGGTTGAGAGCATCCTGAGCCATTTCCTGTTGTTCAGGAGTTCCATTTGCCATTTTAGACATGATTTCATACCCTTGGCGTTGATGAAAACTCTCTTCTTTACAAATGCGAATCATGGCCCTGGAGTAGGGGCCATAGGAAGTTTTTCGTAATGACTGCTGATTTACAATTGCTGCTCCGTCCACTAGCCAGCCAATGGCACCTATATCAGCCCAAGTAAGCGTAGGGTAATTAAAAATGTTGGAATATTTAGCTTTTCCAGACTGAAGTTGCTCAATCAGTTTACTCCGGGTTATACCTAAAGTCTCTGTGGCGCTGTAAAGATATAAACCATGGCCAGCTTCATCTTGAACCTTAGCGATGAGCACCATTTTGGCCCGGAGAGTAGGTGCACGGGTAATCCAATTACCTTCGGGCTGCATACCGATAATTTCCGAATGGGCATGCTGTGAAATCTGCCGAATAAGATGACTTCGGTATTTGTCCGGCATCCAGTCTTTTGGCTCAATTTTTATTTCAGCGTCTATTTTTTCTTGAAATATCGTTCTGTAATTATTATACATGGATTATATAATGGGTTGTCGGATTTTTTGTTTTATAATCCATTTTTGTACCTAAATTGGTTCATAAAAAGCCTTTAAATTTACAAAGCATTAGACAGATTTATAAAGGTGGATTGATTACTCATCTATCACTAATATTTTGATCTTTTCTGCGGTTTATATCTCCATCAGCACTATTAAATAAATATCTCCCTGATTCTGTGCCAATGAAATACTCAACATCCCGTGGATCAATATAATTTTATTGAAAATGATATTCCATCTCATAATAATGGTAAAACTGAAAGTTTAGATTTGATTTCTTTTTCTATTGTTTCAGCTGACACAGGTATATCTGCACTGTTATTCTCAATGATCCAATCGAGTATTTCCTGTTGAATCTTACCCCGTTCCTGAATAATAGAATATGGAATTTGATGAAATGACACCATCGCATATCGTGAAATAAATTGATCTGGGTATTTTATTTCCAGTTGTCTTTCCAAGTCTCTTTGATTCAGAAATCTATCGTTGTTGACTGAATCTCTCATTTCAATATAATTCTCTAAAGCCATATCTGCAATGGCATCCCCATCTATTTTTCTTTTTTTTGAAAATGATTCAAATAATTTCTTCCAATCATTACTGTTACCTATCATTTTGTTCAAAACAGTGCAATCTTCAAAGGAAGCATTCATACCCTGCCCAAAAAAAGGCACCACTGCGTGAGCCGCATCACCAATGAGAACTGATTCATTCACATTCCATTGAGAACATCTAACTGTTCCAAGTTTTCCTGTTGGATTTGAAAAAAAATCAATTTCCAAATTAGGTATGAACTCAAGAACGTCCGGAAAATATTTCTCGAAAAAAATATTAAGATCGTCCAGAGATCTGATAGTGGCAAAGCTTATATCTCCGGTATTTGGTAAAAACAATGTCACAGTGAATGACCCATCCATATTTGGCAGTGCAATAAGCATAAATTTACCTCGGGGCCAAATGTGCAGAGCATTTGGGTCCAATTGAAATTCGCCAGATTTATCGGGAGGAATAGATAGCTCCTTGTATGAATGTCCAAGAGGGTCAAACGATCCAGATATATGTCCACTTTCTATCATGGATTCTCTCACTGCAGAACCAGATCCGTCTGCAGCAATTACCGGAGTTCCTTGTAGAGTTTTCTGATCTCCATTAACCTCATTATTAAAAAAAACAGTCCCTGATTCCAAATCCATTCCACTACAGCTATGTTGGAATAAAAAACGTATCTGATCGGTCTTTTCCGCTTCCGTCATTAATAGAATATTCAGTTCAGAACGGGAAACAGAGTTAATATACTGATCAGATCTTCCATAGGACAAAAACCGATTATTCCCATCTATATCGTGAATCTTTCTCCCATACATCGGAATTAATCGGGAAGATATTTGGTGAAAAACTCCTATCTCTTCCAAGGCCGCGATTCCCCGTTTTGAAATCGCCAGATTGATAGACCTCCCAGCGGAGATATTTTCTTTGCGCATATCTGGTCTGCGCTCATATATGTCAACCCTAATTCCTTTTTTGGCAAGATACATTGCCATAACCGGACCGGATAATCCTCCCCCAACAACGGTTATTTTTTCATTCCCACTCGATTTCACATCGCTTCTTTTAATAATTTAGAAAATTTCCACACTTCATAAAATGTATTGTAAAATGGGACAGGAGCAATGCGAATAACATTCGGTTCTCGCCAATCTGCGACCACCCCTTTTTGAGCTAATTCCTGAAAAATTTCTCTACCCCTTCTCTTTAAAATAATTGATAGCTGACATCCTTTTTCCTTAGGGGAAAGCGGAGTAATATTTTCCAATGGAAGATCGTTCAGTAGAAAAGATAAATAGTCGGTAAGCAGTTTACTTTTTTCTCTCAGTGACTTTATTCCTGCGGCGTGGAATAACTCCATGGACGCTCGCAGGGACGCCAGAGGAAAAATGGGCGGATTGGAACATTGCCAACCTTCCGCTCCGCTAAGAGAATCAAATGAATTTCCCATGTTAAAACGAGTATTTTTATTATGCCCCCACCATCCATTAAAGCGTGGCAGTTTGTTATTACCATGATGGTTCTCATGAATAAATACACCTGAAAGACTACCAGGACCACCGTTTAAATATTTATAACTACACCATGCTGCAAAATCAACATTCCAATCATGTAGTTCAAGAATAATATTTCCAGCCCCGTGCGCCAGGTCAAACCCAACAATACACCCTGCACTATGTCCCGCTTCAGTTACAGTTTTCATATCAAATACTTGGCCCGTGAAATAATTTACTCCCCCCATAAATATCATTGCCAGATTATCTTTATTCCTATTGATATAATCTAAAATTTCATCCGTCGTTATACACTGTTTCCTGGATCCCGATTTCATAGTAACGATTGCTTCATCTGGACTGAATCCGTGGAACCTAACTTGTGATTCAAGAGCAAATCGATCGGAAGGAAAAGCATGGTCTTCAATAAGAATTTTATAACGTTTGTTAGTTGGCCGGTAAAAAGAAACCATAAGTAAATGAATATTTACTGTCAGTGAGTTCATAACAACCACTTCAGAGGACAAGCCCCCTACAAGCTCGGAGGTGTAATCAGTCAGTAATTCATGATATGGCAACCAAGGGGTGTCTCCCTTTGTGTGACCCTTTACTCCCATCAATCTCCAGTTATCTATTTCTTGTTGGATATATTTTTCTGCATTTTTTGGTTGGAGCCCCAGTGAATTACCGCAAAAATAAATAGACTGATCTCTTTGATCTGCGGGGGGAATATGAAACTTATTCCGGAACTTTTTTAACGAATCCTGCTCATCCATCTTGTGAGCAAAGGATTCCTTGTAGGAAAAATTCATGTAAGAATTGGATAGAGAACTGGACGCGAAAGAGATGCATCCAGTGATAGATTTGCTACCTGAAGATTGATAAAATAATTCCCATCTTTAATTTCATTTGGAACAAAAATTAATTCAGTAATTGTTGAAGTTGAAGGTTGTTTTTGTGAAAGTGAGTGTGTATTCATTGGAATATCCCAAAATAAATGATGTCCTAATAAGCTTCCACCATCAATTGCTCTATCAAGGGAAGGTAGGTCTATGCAGAGATGGCTAATATTTAATTTTTTGATGACCTCAATTGCGGATAAGCAAAAATATGGAGGAATGTTTTTTCTATTATACTTCATTGTAAGTTTTTCATTAGAGTTGGGAAGAGTACGAACAACCAGTACCTCAACAGGAAAATCTAAATCCCCTATTTCATTCTCGATCATCCCACCAGTAATAACTTTATCAGTTGAACAATGATATTCGGATAGTTTTTCTCTTTTTTCCAAATCATTCTCAGGAGTAATTGAAATGACATAAGCTGATTTCAGTCCATTTAGAGCAAAACTATTTATTAAAATTGACTCATCTACTATATGGCCTACGCACTCAGTATGTGTGGTGTGACAGTGTGGAATGATAGATACAATATCAAAATTACATCCGCCACCAAGAAGAGTACTCCCCTTTATGTTTTCGATTTCATATGGTCTGGATTGTGAACCTTGGACATTAAAATAGTTTAATTGGTCTCCCTCAAAATCAACCGGAATGGATATATCAATTGGAGAGCATAAATCTACCTGAAATCGGTGTTTACCCACATGGATAAAACTATCCATTTATTCTACCGTTATAAAATCGGATCGTTTCATGCCCAGCCAGTTTAATGCGTTTTCTCCAACCAATTTTGAATGAAGTGATTCTGAAAAATTCATGTTTTCTATTAATTCTCCAGGATTTTTTTCTCCAAGTGGGAACGGATAATCTGTTCCAAGTGTAACTCTATCTTCACCAAATATTTTGACAATGTTTTCAAGCGAATACCCATCATGAACTAGTGAATCAACCCAAAATTCTCCTAAATATGACGCAGGATTATTCGATGAATCCACTGCACATAAATCTGGTCTCACTTTAAATCCGTGTTCAATTCGACCTAATGTGCCAGGAAATGACCCTCCTCCATGAGCAAAAGCAATTTTCAGATTGGGGAATTTTTCAAGAACTCCGCCCATCAAAATAGAGCAAATCGCTCTGGATGTTTCCGCAGGCATTCCCACAAGCCAGGGAAGCCAATATTTTTGCATATCCGTTTCACCCATCATATCCCAAGGATGGATAAATATAGAAGCATTCAGAGACTCAGCAACACTGAAAAAATCTGAGAATTCAGGTTCGTTCAAATTTTTTCCGTTTATATTTGTTCCAATCTGAACTCCTCTAAAATGCAATTGGTTCATACATCTCTCAAGCTCCATCACCGCCAATTTTGACTCCTGCATGGGGATTGTCCCCAGTCCAATGAAACGATGTGGAAATTGTGCTATGGTCTGAGCCAAATCATCATTGAGAAATTTTGATAAATCATATGTGTCCTCTGCTTTTGCCCAATAACTGAACATTATAGGGACAGTTGAGAGTACCTGAACATCTACGGACTGTTGATTGCATTCTTTTAACCGAACCATCGGATCCCATGTATTTGGTTTTACTTCTCTAAAATCAAAGCCATCTCTAACCATCATAGCGCATCCATTTTTTCTATGGTGAAGCTGAACCCATCCTCCATATCCATATTTTTGTTCGAGGTCTTCCCATGCCCGAGGTAAAATGTGAGTATGGATATCAATTTTTATCATGATTGTTTTTCTGGAGGTTGTTGAATCTCTCCACAATTTTTACAGGTACGATTTGATTCTTCACTCCAATAATTTTCAAACAGTGGGGGAAGTTGTGTTACAATATCAGTTAATTGAATAAATTTTTCATACAATAAAGTCTCACAGGAATCACAATACCATCTGAATCCATCTAACTCTCCGGTCTTTCTCTGACGTTCAATAACTAAACCAACAGTATCAGTAAATCTTTGAGGAGAATGGGGAATATTTGGTGGTAAAAGGAAAATATCACCCTCTCTGATTGGGATATCTTTAAATTCACCTGACTCAATAATTTTCAATATCATATCTCCCTCTAATTGATAAAAAAATTCTTCCGCTATATCAACATGGTAGTCCTTACGTTTGTTAGGACCACCTACAACCATAATTATAAATTCAGTGTCCTTGTATACAACCTGATTTCCAACAGGAGGTTTTAATAGATGACGGTTGTTTTCAATCCAATCATTGAAATTTATTGGCAATTTCATAATTTCAACCTTTGTCCTAAATTGTAATTCATTTTAGTTCAGCTATACATTTCAATTCAATGGCAATGGGTGTGGGCAAAGAGGTAATTTCCACGGTTGTGCGGCACGGTTGATTTTCCTTGAAATATTCAGCATAAATCTTATTGTAGGTTTCAAAATCATTTTTCATATTGGTGAGAAAAACAGTTACATCCACCAAATCTTCCCACTTACTGCCTGATGCTTCCAGTATAGAACAAACATTTTTAAAAACAGAGTGACACTGTTCAGAAATGTTATAATCAATTATTTTTCCAGCCTCATCAAATACAAGACCGGGGATTTCATTAGTCTCTGGTTTTCTTGGACCAACTCCCGACAGAAAAAGAAGATCCCCCACTCTCCGGGCGTGTGGGTATGCTCCAACAGGTTCCGGTGCATTTTGGCTAATAATTTTTTCTGCACTCATATTTTCACACACACATTTTTAGGTTCAGTAAAAAATTGCAAAGATTTAAATCCGCCTTCCCTACCTACACCAGAATTTTTCATACCACCAAACGGGATGCGTAGATCTCGTAGCATCCACGTATTTACCCAGACAATCCCGGAGTCAATAGCAGATGCAACTCGATGGGCACGACTTACATCTTTAGTGAAAATACTTGCAGATAAACCATACTTGGTAGAGTTGGCCATATCAATAACTTCTTTCTCAGTTGAAAACGGTATCATAGAGACTACCGGTCCAAAAATCTCTTCCTGATTGGTTCGGCAAGTGTAGTTGAGACCGTCTATGACGGTTGGCTCAATATAGAAACCTTCTGAAAGTTCACCCTCTAAAATAATGCGCTTTCCACCTGTGAGGATTGTGCCGCCCTCCAATTTTGCTAACTCTATACAAGATAAGACTTTCTCCATATGAGCTTTAGATACAATCGCACCTAAATTATTATCATCTTCCTTGGGACTTCCCACTTTCAACTCTTTGGTCTTTCTGGTAAAATTACCACGGAATTTTTCATAAATAGATTCCTGAACAAAAAGTCGTGAACCACACAGACAAATTTGTCCCTGATTCGAGAATGCCGCCCTTATAGCCATATCCACTGATTTATCAAAGTCGGCATCTTCAAAAATAATATTGGGATTTTTACCACCCATTTCAAGAGATAATTTTTTAAACATGGGTGCCGCCGCTGATGCAATTTTTTCGCCCGTTGCCGTACCCCCTGTAAAGGAAATAATTGGTACATCCGGATGGCGAATCAGTGCATCCCCCGCCTTATGACCATAACCATGAACAATATTTAATACTCCTTTTGGGAGATTAGCTTTTTGGCAAATCTTACTGAGTAAAAATGCTGTCATTGGGGTGATTTCAGAGGGCTTTGCCACTACCGTATTTCCGGCAGCCAGAGCAGGAGCAATTTTCCATGTGAGTAAATAAAGAGGTAAATTCCAAGGAGATATACAACCCGCCACACCCACGGGTTGTCGTAGAGTATAATTCAGAGCTTTGCCATCCATTTCGTGAATTTCTGAATCAAAATGGAGTGATGCTGTAGCAAAAAATCTAAAATTTTCCGAGGCACGGGGAATATCGACAGTGCGGGCTAACCATTCCGGCTTACCATTATCTTTACTTTCGGCTTCCACCAATTCATCAAAATGCTCTTCGATCTCATCCGCCAATCGCATGATATGATTATATCTTTCATTCTTAGAAAGTTTACTCCAAGAGTTAAAGGCTTTCTTTGCTGATGAAACCGCTAAATCAATATCAGAAGAATCACAATCAGGAATTTTAGAATAAATTTGCCCGGTCACTGGAGTAGTATTGTCGAAATAATTACCCGAATTTGGCGCAACTAATTCCCCGTTGATGAAATTCAAAATTTGTTTCATTCAGAAACTTTATTGAATTCCATTTTCAAATTAATGTTTTTTGCACTTGTCGTCAAGGCTCCCACAGATATCGCTTCTATTCCAGTTGCAGCATATTCTTTCAATGTCTCCAAAGTGATTCCACCGGAAGCTTCTAAAAAAACATTATTCATCGAATTGTTTTTTACAAAATCAATTGCCTGTACAATCTCATCTGGGGTCATGTTATCTAAAAGGAATCCGTTTATTTCACATTCCAGACCTTCCCATAGTTGATCCAATCTATCTACTTCTAATTCAATCGGTACAGAACCATTCAACTGACTTATATTTTTCAAGGCTGGCCTTACCCCTCCCGAAGCCAAAAGGTGATTATCTTTAATTAATACTGCAGACTTTAAATCCAAACGATGATTGAATCCACCTCCAACGGCTACTGCATATTTTTCAAACAGCCGCAGTCCCGGTGTCATTTTTCTGGTATCCAGTATTTTGCAATTAAAACCATTTCCAATCTCTGCATATTTTTGGGTTAACGTGGCAATGCCGCAAAGCCTTTGCAATAAATTTAAAATGACTCTTTCTCTGGAAAGTATTGTTCTTGCTGAACCCATACACGTTGCTAAAACTTCACTTTTTTGAGCATGTTGTCCATCTTTAATTTTTTCTTCTACAGTTATTTCATCCGGAAAACAACTCTTCAGAAATGATATCCCCGCAACCGCACAATCTTCTTCAGTAATGATTTTGGCTTTCATTTTAACTTTTTCACTGATGGTAGTGAAGGTAGTTATATCTTCATTGCTTTTATCTTCTGATAAAAATAATTCCATCTTTTCTCTGACATAATCAGCAGAAAGTGATGTTAATTTGGAGTAGGGCGTTTGGATGGGCTGGGTTTTCTCAATCAAAGACATTGAAGCCTGCCGCCATCCACCGGAAGATTTATTCCATTGATGTATCCTGCAAATGGGGATGCTAAAAATGCAATGGCATGAGCCATTTCTATTGGTTCAGCAATTCGTCCTGAAGGTATTTCTTTTATCCACTCCGCTTTTACTTCATCTGAAGAAACATTTCTTTTTTCAGCAATGGATTCAAAAAGGGAATAAAGGCGTTCTGTATTGGTGGCTCCCGGGAGGACATTGTTCACAGTAATACCATAGGGCGCTAATTCACTGGATAATGTCTTTGCCCAGCTTGCTACTGCACCTCTGATGGTGTTTGATACACCCAATCCTTTTATGGGCTGTTTTACCGATGTGGAAATAATATTGATAATCCTGCCATATTTTTCTTTCTTCATACCAGGAATCAATGCCTGAGATAATAACTGGTTGCAAATCAAATGTTTATTAAATCCTTTTATGAAATCATCTGATTGTGCCTGAGTGATCTCTCCATGTGGAGGCCCTCCTGTATTGTTCACCAAAATATGAATCGGGGAACTATTCTTGGAAAAATTATTTATTACCTCATTTAATTCATCTGGATTGGAAAAATCAGCACACAATTTTCCATGAGTCTGACCGTAGGATGTAGAGAGTTCAGATAAGACATCCTGCAATGAGTCCCTGTTACGAGCAATAAGAATTACCTCTGCACCTAATTCAGAAAACAATAATGCCGTCGCTTTGCCCATACCCTGGGTGCTGCCGCAAACAACGGTTCTTTTTCCTGAAAAATCGAATGTCATGAATTTTCCTTTAATTGAGAATAATAAAATCCCAGTTTATTTTGAATATCCTTAGGAAGAACAGGCAGTCTAGATCGAGGAATAAAAAATGTTGTCAGATTAGTAAAATCACTAAATACTTTATGCCGTTCAACTGTTGTACGTAAATAACTATACCCAGATGAACCGCCGGTTCCGGTTTTTCTTCCAATCATTCGATGCGCCATGAGGGCATGCCTGTATCTCCAAGATGTTAAATATTCGTCCATATCTATCAGTCCGGTTAACAGGCGGTATGGAAGATGAAGTACAGGCTGATCTCTGTAGAGGAATATAAGGAGGGCTGCCTGCATTGATTTGTAGGAAAGATCCCTTTGCCCCGTTTCTACCATCTCATCATGTTTTTTTTCATTGACAATAGCATCAAAGTTCTTTCTGGTATTCTCATATCTGTCCTGAAGCCTTTTGGTTTCCTCATCGGAAATTTGATTAGACTTAAAAGCCTGCTCCTGTTTCTTTAAATTTTCTTCCACCGCTTTCCGGTAGGAGTCCCAAAAGTTAAATCCGTCAAAGTCAAGAAAAGGTGTCCGCTCCAACCATCGGTTCACCCCATCAAAAAGAGAAGGCTCTTTTTCCGCTTCCTCTAGAATTGTCTTTTCTTTCACATCTAATGCACTAGAAAATGCCTGCTTTTCAAAAAGAATGCGCTTCCCCTTTTTCAGCCCCATCTTTATTTCCAGAAGCCTAAACTGTATACTCTGAAATCCCGATGCCGGTGCCAACAGGTCCCTGAACTCTAGAAAATCTGCCGGAGACATAGTTTCAATAACCGTAATCTGTTCGATCAATATTTTCTGAATTACAATAATCCGTTCCAATTGGGAGACAATAATTCCCATATGTCGTTCATTGATTGATTCTTTTTGAAAGAGATTGAGTACTGAATCCAATTCATGGAGAATTTGTTTAAACCATAGTTCGTAGATCTGGTGGATAATGATGAAAAGCATCTCATCATGGGCAAGTTTTCCTGCTACACTGCTGAGAGGTTTTTGGAGAGACAATAATTCAGAAATTTTTAAATAATTCTGATATGTAACTTGTTTTGATTTCGAACTCATTTAAAAAAGAAAACAGTAGAATTGGTACGAAATTTAGTTTGAGAGGATTAAGTGAGAAAAGGGATTCCTTTATAAATCAGATTCTTTCAGATGTGCATATTTTAATCGAAGAAAAGACCGAACCTTTAGAGAATAGTATTTATGATTTAATGAAAGATATATTGGCTGAATAATGATTCCTCACTTTTTTTAAAAAAGTAAAAATGAGTCTTACAAAAACATTAGTATGAAATACATTAATAAAATATAATCCACCCAAAACATATTTAAACCAGAACAATAAAGCGAAAACTTCCATCAATAAATAGTTTTTTCTAGTGAACTTTCCTGTTGTGGATAAAATAGAAAAATCAAATGGTGGTAATAAAAACTACAAAATCGCATTGCTTCTATATTAGGGGCCTTTTTTGATTATGGGAGTATTATATCTTGTTTCAAAGCATGATTGAGTCTTATGATTTCTGTCCACATACGTCAATTTCTTAATTCGAAGGAGACGCAAATATTATGAGTTGTTTAGATTCATCACTCTTTAAAAACAAATTCCAATTGTATAGTTTAGTCACTTTACGTGTACTAATCGGCTGGCATTTTTTATATGAAGGAGTGTCCAAAATTATTAATCCCTATTGGTCTTCGGCTGCTTATCTTCTCGATTCAAAATGGTTGTTCTCTGGATTGGCAGAAACCATTGTTTCAAACCCGATATTATTAAGTATTTCAGATTATATAAATATGTGGGGACTCGCAATAGTAGGTGCTTCATTGATGTTAGGATTGTTTTGCCGATATACGGCATTAATGGGAATGGGATTTATTATTCTATATTATATATTTGCCCCTCCACTTTTGGGCTTGGAATATTCCAGGCCTGGGGAAGGTAGTTATTTAATTGTGAACAAAAATCTGGTTGAAGCATGTGCGTTGTTGGTAATTCATTCATTTCCTACTAGTCACGTTATTGGTTTGGATCGATTACTGTCCAATTCAAAATTAAATTAATGGAGATAAGGAATGAGTAATGATACAAATATAGAAAACGGAACAGATATGAAACGCAGGGAAATACTAAAGGGGCTGGCAACTGTACCTATATTCGGCTTGTTCCTTGTTAATCTTTGGCGAAAGATTCGCAGGGATACGTTGAAAAAAGCAAATCTTTTATCTGATCTTGTTCAAGAAAAATCAGCTCCGTCACTTATCAGAGGACTGTCTGACAGCCAACACTTAAATATAGGGATCATTGGATATGGCGGTCGTGGATCACATCTGGTACGAGGTGCAGGTTTTGCCACAAAAAGCTGGACAGATATTGTATCAGAAAATGCCCGTAACAATAAATTGGACAAACGGTTTGAAACATTTATGAGTCAAGAAGATTTGAACTGTTCTCTGATTGGAGTCTGTGATCTGTTTGATGTTCGGGCTGAACAAGGCATAGATGCTTCAAAAAATGAAGTTCGCCCAGGAGGAAAGCCAACAGCCAATGCTACCCGATATCGACACTACACAGACTTATTAGCGAATAAGGACATTGATGCGGTCATTGTTGCCACGCCAGATCACTGGCACTCTCAAATTACCCTTGCTGCTGCTAGAGAAGGAAAACACGTTTACTGTGAAAAAGGTCTCACCCGTACATTTGATGAAGCTATTAATGTATACAATACTGTAAAAAGTACAGGTATTACTTTCCAGCTTGGACATCAGAACCGTCAGGTAGAAGCAAACTATAAAGCAAAACAAATCATTGAGCAGGGCTTATTAGGCAAAATAAATTTGGTTGAACTATCCACAAACCGTAATTCTCCATGGGGAGCATGGGTATGGAGTATTCATCCCGATGGTAATGCTAAAACCATTGATTGGGATACCTTCCAAGAACCATCTCCAAACAAAATACCATTTGGAGAGGAAGCACTGAAGCGTTTTTTCCGTTGGCGGTGCTGGTTCGACTATGGCACTGGTCTTTCTGGTGATCTATTATCTCATGATTTTGATGCCATAAATCAGATCATGGATTTGGGTATTCCAAAATATGCATCTTCATCAGGAGGGATTTATTTTTACAAAGATGGACGGGATGTCCCGGATGTCTGGAATGCAACCTTTGAATATCCGGATAAAGATCTGACAGTTCTTTACAGCGCAACACTTTCAAGTAACGATCCTCGTGGTAATCGAATTATGGGTCACGATGCCACCATGCAGATGGGTGGCCAAAGTGGTGGTGGATCTGTCCATGGATTTGTAGTAAAAGCAGATCCCGAATCAACCCAGTATAAAGACCGTCTTGAAAGCGGTATCATTAATCAGCAGTATCCCATTTATACATACTCACCTGGGTCCAAACAAATTGATGGTGTTACATCAGCAACATCTCGTTATTTCGCAAATAAAGGGCTTCTTTATACCTACCGTGAAGGGAAGCGAGTTGATACCACTCATCTTCATGTTAAAGATTGGCTTGATGCAATCCGTAATGGTGGTCAACCAAAATGCAATATAGAAGTAGCACTCCATGAAGCAGTCGCCTGTCATATGGCGACAGAGTCTTATCTAAAAGGGCGTCGAATGGAATGGGATCCAGTAAATAAAAAATTGATTTAATCTATTAATATCAAAGAAATATATGACTAAAAACTTTCGTCTAGGATCCATGATGTTCCTCCAATATGCACTGTGGGGAGCCTGGCTCCCTGTGACAGCCCGCTATCTTTCTGCTACTGTCAGTGAGGGAGGCCTTGGATTCAGCGGTTCACAGATTGGAATGATCCTTGGGTTGGCCGGTTCCATCGGAGCAGTAGCAGCACCCTTTATTGCAGGTCAGTTTGCTGATCGCTATTTTAGTACGGAACGTATCCTGGCATTTCTGGTTTTCACTGGTGGATTGGTTAAATGGTATACTTCATATCAGACCAGCTACAGTGCTTGGTTATATCTTTCTATTTTATACAGTATTCTATACATGCCAACATTGGCTCTATCAAATTCCATAACATTTGCCCATATTGAAAACAGAGAAATAAGTTTTCCCAAAATCAGGGTATGGGGTACCATCGGATGGATTGCTGCAAGTTGGGTTTTCCCAATGATCTGGCTCCAGCAGAATCTATCATTTAATTTGATGCCTCCTTTTATATCTGGATCGGAAGTTCCTGATGTTACCTCACGCCTAGCTGATGCACTTAAATTTTCAGGAATCATTTCCATGGCATATGGAATCTTCTGCTTTCTGCTTCCTCATACACCTCCTAAACAGAATGCAGTGGAAAAACTTGCGTTCAAGAAAGCATTTGAATTATTTAATTTTTCGTCATTTACTGTCTTAGTGTTTGCCAGTCTTGCAGTAAGCATTATCCACCAAATTTATTTTCTTCAAACAGGACCTTTCCTTTCCCATATTGGGATTAAGGACAGCCAGATCGGTCCCGCTATGACCATCGGTCAATTTGCGGAAATCGTAACAATGGCATATCTGGGATATTTTTTGAAACGTCTAGGGTTTAAAAAAGTGATCTTTATCGGTGTTCTTGCCTATTTTGCACGTTATGCTATTTTTGGAACTGTCATTCTGCCAGTCTGGGTCATGGTTCTTAGCCAAGCATTTCACGGATTCTGCTATGCTTTCTTTTTTGCCGCAGCATACATCTATGTAGATAAGATTGCTGATGAGGACGTACGCCATTCAGCACAAACTGTTTTTGGTATTATCATTCTGGGTGTTGGACCCGTTATTGGTGGATGGCTCTCATGGAATCTGCAGGAAATTTATACTACATCTGGTATATTTGATTATTCTGGATTCTGGTATACTCTTTCCGCCATTGGCCTGGTTACAGGACTGCTCTTTTTCTTTCTTTTTTCCAACCAGCTCGAAGATGATACCAAATCTTGATGAGTAAGAAACGTTTGGGGATAGGGTTTATCGGTGGTGGGTTCATCACCCGTTTCCATATTCAATCTTTGATTGGTGTCAGGGATTGTGATGTTGTGGGTGTTATGTCTCGCACACGAAAATCAGCAGAAGAATCTGCCGAACTTGCTAGAACTGCAGGAGTTGGCGATGCAAATGCATACGATGGTATTACCGATATGGTGGCTGATCCGAGAATAGATGCTCTCTGGGTCTGCTCTCCAAATTTCACACGTATAGAAACTTTTGAAGAAATCTCTGAGGCTGTTATTTCTGGTAAAGGAAAACTTATAGGTGTTACATGTGAAAAACCCCTTGGCCGTAATGTGGTTGAAGCAAAAAAAGTTTTAGAACTAACACAAAAGGCTGGACTGTTGGATGGCTATTTAGAAAATCAGGTTTTTGCACCTTCAGTTACCCGAGGCAAAGAAATTATCTGGGCTCGGGGCGCTGCCACTACCGGAAGACCCTATCTGGCTCGTGCGGCAGAGGAACACAGCGGGCCACACATGCCATGGTTTTGGGAAGGTGAGCTCCAAGGCGGCGGAGTCCTCAACGATATGATGTGCCACTCGGTTGAAGAGGCACGCTTTATGTTGACAGAACCTGGAAAGCACAGGGACTCCCTGCCGCCCCTCAGCATAAATGCGTACACTGCATGACTAAAATGGCAACAACCAAAATATGCAAATATACTATCTAAAAACAGCGGTGGTAAAACAGACTATCTTAAAAAGCCATCTGAAGATTTCGCCCGTTCACTGGTGGAGTATGCAGATGATAATGGGAATAGACTGGTTGTGGAAACAACAACTTCCTGGTGTTTTGTAGGAGCAGGTCTCCGCCTAAGTTTGGAGTTGTTCGGCCCCGAATATTCCATGTTTGTAAATACCTTAGATTCAGATTTGAAAGTATTTTTTTCCCGCAATGTGTCTGGTAGCTCAGGGGAAGATTTAGTAGAAAAGCAGAATGCTGAATCAGGAGTAATGCCAGTGGTCAGTAGCGAAACTGACGTCTATGGTTATACAGCAGAAAACCGTCATATGGTGGAGTCGTTTTTAGCAGGGAAACGCCCACAAGAAAATTTTGATGATGGACTAGATGTCACAAGATTGCTCATGGCAGCCTATATGAGCGCAGAGCAATGCAAGACGATTCAACTGCCAAACCGGGATATTGAATCTTTCATCCCTGCTGTTGCCCGGGGTAAGTGGAACCCAACTGGGAGTTAAAATGAAAAAGATCAATTTACTTCTAATGTTACTTTTTGGATGTTCTTCAAGCTCCGAATGGATTGTACTGTTTGATGGTATGAAAGTCAATGGGTTAAAAGGATATAACCAAACAGGATTTCCAACCGAGGATTGGACAATAGTTGATGGTAATTTAAAAACTATTCCCGGGCATGGTGTTGATCTTATAAGTGAAGATGTCTACAAGAATTTTGAACTTGAACTTGAATGGAGAGTCCCGGTCAGTGGTAACAGTGGCATTTTTTATTTCGCAACCGAAGATGGTGACTACATCTGGCAATCTGCCCCTGAAATGCAGATCCTTGACGATAGTACTCACACCGAAGGAAAAAGCACGTTGACTTCAGCAGGATCTCTCTATGATCTTATTGCAGCTTCTGAAAGTGTAGTAAACCCCGTAGGGGAGTTCAATAAGGTTCGTATAAAGGTGAAAGATAATTATGTTGAGCATTGGCTGAATGGTACAAAGGTTGTTGAATACATATACCAAAGTGACCACATGAAGGAATTAATCGCTAAAAGCAAATTCAAAAACATGCCCCTTTTTGCGAAGGCTAAAGAAGGCAGGATTGGGCTCCAGGGTGATCATGGAGAGATATGGTATCGTAATATACGCATACGGAAACTCTGATTTGAATCGTCGTGATTTTCTTAAACATAGCGTTGTAATTCCCAGCGGATTGGCTTTAACCGGCTTAGGGAGTACAATTTTATCGGGATGTAAACAGTCTACATCTTTTAAAATTTCCTTAGCAGAATGGTCGCTTCACCGTGCAATACAAAATGGAGAAATAGACCATCTTGATTTTTGTTCAATCACAAATAATAAATTTGGGATTTCTGCTGTTGAATATGTAAACACCTTCTTTTTTGACAAAGCAGAGAATTCCAGATATCTTAGAGAAATGAATACACAGGCAGACCACCATAATGTAAAAAGTCTGTTAATCATGTGTGACAATGAGGGTAATCTGGGTGATCCTGACACGGCAAAAAGGATCCAAGCAGTTGAAAATCATTATAAATGGGCCGAAGCAGCAAAGTTTTTGGGGTGCCATTCCATCCGTGTAAATGCCCGAAGCGAAGGTTCATATACTAATCAAATTGATTTAGCAGCGGATGGTTTAAGACGACTAACAGAATTTGGTGATTCCATCGGAATCAACACAATCGTAGAGAACCACGGAGGTTTATCATCCAATGGGAAATGGTTGTCAGCAGTGATGAAAAGAGTGGATCACCCACGGGTTGGCACGCTGCCTGACTTCGGTAATTTCAGAATTGAAGGGGACCAATGGTACGATCGATATCAGGGAGTTCGGGAGCTCTTACCATATGCCAAGGCTGTCAGTGCTAAAAGTCATGAATTTGATGTAGACGGATATGAAACCGGGACGGATTTCCATAAAATGATGGAAATTGTATTAGATTCAGGTTATAATGGTTATGTGGGAATCGAGTATGAGGGTAGCAACCATACCGAGATGGAAGGCATCCGCCTGACATTGGATCTGTTAAAAAAAGTCAGAGATTCGGTTACCTAAAAATCTCATTTTTCAGCCTACTGATCTCTAACCCTTCACACACACTACCTGTTTTAAGGTATGAATAATTTCAACTAAGTCACTCTGGTTATCCATAACTACATCAATATTTTTGTATGCTCCCGGGATTTCATCAATCACATCCTTGTCTTTGCGACATTCCACACCTGCAGTTTGTTTTCTCATATCTTGAAGTGTAAACTTCTTTTTCGCTAATTTACGACTCATGGTCCGTCCGGCACCGTGAGAACAGGAATGGAAAGATTTGGGATTCCCTTTCCCACGAACTATATAACTTTTTGCCCCCATGCTACCTGGTATAATACCCAACTCACCTTTCCGTGCACGGATAGCGCCTTTCCGAGTTAGCCAGACGGTTTTACCATAATGGTTTTCCTTTTCTACATAATTGTGATGGCAGTTGATGGCTTCTTCCACTGAATGGATTTTTTTGTTTAACGCTAAAGACATTGTTTTCAAGATAGCTCTCATCATGAACTTTCGGTTGGCTTTGGCAAATTCCTGGGCCCATTGTACTGCTTTCACATAGTCAAAGAAATATTTCGATCCTTCTGGTATATAGGCTAAATCTTTGTCAGGTAGATGAACGTTCCATCGAAGAATTTCCTTTTTTGCTAAACCGATGAAATAGGTGCCGATACGATTTCCTATTCCTCTAGAACCGGAATGGAGCATTATCCATATATCATTTTTTTCATCCATACAAACTTCTATAAAATGATTTCCTGTACCTAATGTCCCTAAATGATTATAGGTATTGACGCGTTTGCTAAGCAATTTTGGATGCCGATTAATCACATCTGACAGTTTTTTGTTTATATCAAATAATTTCCAAAATGCAAGAATATCATCCTGTGGGTTTTGCCATGCCCCCCTGTCATTTCTTCCGCCATTGTTTGTTCTCCCATGGGGAACAGCCTGTTCAATCTGTGAACGAATATCCCATAAATTATCAGGGAGGTCATTGGCGTTCAGATTTAAATGACACGCCATCATACCACAACCTATATCTACACCAACTGCTGCTGGAATAATAGCTTTCAGCGTTGGAATCACAGAACCTATCGTTGCACCCAATCCCCAATGGACATCAGGCATCACAGCTATATGATGGTGGATAACATTTAGTTTAGAAACATTTTCCAGCTGCTTCATTGCCTGATACTCAATATTATCCGTGTAAATATGTACAGGAACTTTCCCGCTATTAATGACCTTATGAACTGGCATGGTGTTTCTTCATGTTATAGATGGTATAATCTTGTAACCTTTTGTATTGATATTTTAACAAGAAATATGATTGAAATTCAAATAAATAAGATTGGTTTTATAAATATCAATGTTATATATTTTTTATATTTAATTAACGGAACGAATTGAGAAGATAGAACCATGCCAGACAAATTCAATAATGATGATTTCGAAAATCATATAAAGACCTTAATAATAAATAAAGAAATTTACAAAATGTTGGAACAGTTACGATCTATAATGCGGAAGATCGTATTTATTCTTGGAGAAGAAGATTGGGTGAACAATAATTTTTCAAATTATCAAAAAAAACAATCCCTTGAATTTCTAATAGACTATTCGTTTATCTGTTGTATGAATGAATTGACCGTTGTTTTGAATGATAGCGGGACATTGGCACCTATGGCAGGTATTAAAAAATGGCAGGAGGACTACGATAATAAGTTTTTGGAATATTTTTTTAAAACCAAGGAAATAAAATCCAATAAAAATAATATTAAATCAAAAGATGAAAATAAATTAAAAAAATCACTACACAGATTATGGACCTGTAAAAATGAAGATGATATAGAAAAAGAAATAATAAAGATTGGGGGGAAATATAATATTGAAAGAAATGATTTGATTTCTATGCGAGGATTTACATTTAAATTAGAAGACAGGATACTAAATGCAATTTGGGATGAAGAATAAAATGATTTTATTTCTACAAAAATATTATTTGGTGCCAAAAAAACAAATTTATTTATCTTTTCTTATTCTTAATAATTTATTTATAAATTGCGACAACAATTTTTTATAAAGGAAAGCAAAATGAGTGACAAAAGTACAGGAACGGTAAAATGGTTCAACAATTCCAAGGGATATGGTTTTATAACCCCCGAAGGTGGAGGACAGGATTTATTCGTTCACATGAATGATATTCAAATGGATGGATATAAAACACTAAGGGAAAATCAAAATGTTGAATTTGAAATTTCCGAAAGCGAGAAAGGACCCGCAGCAACTAAAGTAGTTCCTCTCTAAATTTGTAGTAAATGAACTGTCTGGGAAATACCCAGTGGTTCACCATACATTTAATCAACCAAAAAACCCCAAAGTAAATTTGGGGTTTTTTTTAGTTTTCCAGTCGAATTATTTAAAAATATTTTATAAGAGGATAATTAGACATTCGAAGTTTGTAGGATTAAAGATAGCTCTTACTCACAAAATTCAGTTGAAAAAATGACAGGCAAGCAGATAGGGCCCTCATAATCAACACAAGGCTGAAGAGAAATATTTTCATTCCATTCACATACTGATTTGGTTATCTCTGTACTTTCACAATCAGACGGTCCATAAATTGTGCAATCTATAATTCTGAAATAAATTTTTTCAGACGTCATGGAACCAAATGCTCCCATTACAGGATTACTTTCCTCATCACGCAGGTTTGTTCGTTCTGGATCATCAAGGTATAATTGATCGTTGAAATAATAATTTCTATAACTATCTGAAAAAGTAAATATTTCATAATAATATGTGTCAACCTCAGGAATAGTATCTCCTGTATCAATAAAATATTCCTCTTCATCCCATTGACCATTTCCATTTTCATCTGCATAAATTTCATCATCATCCCAATCCCCGTTTCCTTCTCCATCATAAAATTCAGTCACTATAGTTTCTTCACTAATCGCAACATCATTAAACTGAAATTCTGGAGGACTAAATCCAGCATGACCATGATAATATTTGTATTCATTATTTGCCCGATCAAACAAATACTGTACAACCTGAAATGTTACATCTGGCAATATGCTGGCCCATCTAATTTTTTGGTTTGAAGAATACCGCCCAAAATATACAGAATCTTCCTGAAAATTAATTGAGGTGGAAGATAATAAACAGTCATAATCACTACAGCTTTTAATATCTTCAACATCATTTTCTGAAATAAAGACAACGGGTTTTGAAATCGTTATGGGATTTTCTGATTCAATAATACCAAATCCAGAAGCACTACAATCAGCATAAAAACTATACTCAGCAGAATATTCAGTCCAAAAACCTACACCACAATCAGATTCTGGGATATATGCACCATATGTGACAGTTTCAATATTATTAAAAATAGGACTTGATCTATCACCTGTATATATTTCATTAAAATATTGTCCTCC
>CAZOUJ010000003.1:19719-27287 GCA_964582955.1 uncultured bacterium | reverse complement strand
TTTTCTCGTCGATAAACCCACAAGTTAATTTAGATGAATCCAGTAAAAATTAATTTAAAATTTATATTTGGAATCTACTTTTGGATATAATCATTAATTTGAATGTAATTAAAAGAATTTTCTAATTTTTACAATAGTTCAATCCATATAATAATTGTTAAACTTTACTCTAAATGAAATTTTATTTAATTTTAGCGCTTTCGAAGGTTTATTTTATTAAGCATTAAGAAGAAATATTTTGTTAAATCAATAAAATGGTCAAATGGAAAAATATCATCTACAGGCACTGATTCAAATACTTGATGGCGAACAGGCTGTGATTCAGAGAACAGACCAAAAAGCCTTGACATTACTCTCTATTTTGGGTGTTTTTATGGTGTTCTTTATTGTTCACTTTCCAAAATTGCAGATGGATGGGATAACATTTTCGCTGGTTTTGGTTTATTTTAGTGCAGCCATAGGGACAATGTATAACTTAGTAAGAGTAATCACTCCTAGGGTTCGGAAGGAAACCCTTCAATCTGAAAGCCAAGAAGAAACTGGTAAGAAATATGTAAGTCCTACTTTTTTCGCAGGCATCAGCCAGTTCAACAGTCCAGAAGAATATTCCAAGCACCTGAAATCTAAATCAAATGATGAAGAACAATTTTATAATATTTTTTCCCATCAGGTTTTTTCCCTCGGAAAAATAAACCAATTAAAGAATGAATATATTCGGCGATCTACATATTTTTTTATTACTGCACTTACATCAGAATTAGCAATTATTATTTATATGGCCTATGCTAGGGCACTACCTTATATATTTCCAGAAGGATGAAATTCATATTACTATTTGTTCTTGTACTGTTTTTACAAACAGGATGTTCTCCCAAAATTGTAAAAATTCCTGGGATCCCTGGTATTCAGGGATTAAGAGGTGATAAAGGAGACAAAGGAGACAAAGGTGATAGAGGCGATAAAGGTGATAAAGGTGATAAAGGTGAGCATGGCAAAGATGGTAAAAGTGTATCAGAGGAAGTAATCACTAATGTTGAAAATATATTAGCAAAAAGTAATTTAGAAAATATTGTAGGTTTAGAAGCTTACAGTTTTGGACTTGCACCAAGAATTACTGGATTTGCAATTCTAACAAACCTCGGAAATCTTTATAAACTTGAAAATAAAAATACACAGACCATTGGCAAATTGATTGAATTTGTCAGCAGGGTGGATAATAAAAATGACTTTATCTCCCTATCACGAACAGCCTATGCTGATGATATTAAACAATATTTTACAGCGATTACCCAAACCGGGGAAGTATATATCTCATCAGATTTGAAAAGGTGGGAAAACATTGGAAATGCTTTAATTGATAAAGACTAAACATCTAATTATTGCCCCGGTAGCTCAGCTGGATAGAGCAACAGCCTTCTAAGCTGTGGGCCACAGGTTCGAATCCTGTCCGGGGTACCAAATTAAATTGCCCTTTCTCCATTAGTGAAGAGAGGGTTTTTTGCTTGTAGGATGATGGGTAGATTAGGGAATGTATTGGAGATAATTCGATTTTAATTAATATAATATTAAAAAATTTTAAAAATCCTGATGAAATAAGAAATTTTGATAAGGGGAAGTTTGAATTAGTACGATTAGCAGATATGACTATTGGTAAAGCTTCTTATAAACCGGGTTGGAAATGGTCTGTTGATGTTTCCCCTTTAAGTGGAACAGAATTTTGCGAAGTGGAACATTTGGGAATGGTGGTATCTGGTAGTGCAACGGTTGCTTTTAAAAATGGAAAAATTTACACGCTTAAAGAAGGAGATTTATTCTACATACCTCCTGAACCGCACGATAGCTGGGTTGTGGGTGATGAAGAGTATGTTTCACTGCATTTTTTAGGTTCTGAAAAATATGCTGATTGACCACATCAAGCTCAGCACCAGCAGAGTTTTTTGTTTTTAACCTTTTTTGAATAATTGTGTCATACTATCAAGACTATATTAATCGGAGTAGACATGAAAATAAAATACATACTTCCAGTTTTTTGCATTTTGTCAATTACTTTTGCAGGAAATGGAAGAAAGACACATGGAAAGAACTGGCACAAAAAACACTTTAAAAATTATAAACATCATTCTCATAGAGTGATAAACCATCATAGAAAACACATAAATATTAGATATGGGATTAATTGGTGTTTCACTCCGAGGGAAAATATCTACCATCCACATAATCATAATGACTTGGTAGTTATAAGGAACAAAAAAGTTAATAAAGAGGATAACATGGAAATATTTTCTCAAATTGAAAAATTGGGTGAATTAAAAGAAAATGGATTATTAACTGAAGAAGAGTTTGAGAAAGCAAAAAAGGAATTATTAGAAAAGATATAATCATTTATTATTATTCTAATTCTAATAATGAAAAAATACCATTGGCAAATTGAATAATTTTAAGGTGGAATTAGTTTCAGATGTCAAGGATAGTGCGAGCTTATAGAGTGCAGTAGCTAGAACTAGGAATTGCTGTGATTATAAATTATAATTAACCCTGCTTTTGCGGGGTTTTATGTTTAAAGCACAAAGTCTCTGCGGTAGCTCAGCTGGATAAAACAACAGCCTTCTAAGTTGCGGGTCACAGGTTCAAATCCTGTCCAGGGCACCAATTATTGTTTATTCCCTACATTGTAGATACCAAAACTCATCGAATAGGAAACCTCAATAAATGCTAAACTTTTATATCGAGACGAAAGACATATCCGAGGTGTTAAATAATATTGCATTTCCGTTTTTATTGGTGATTATTTTTCTTTGCTTGTAAACAAATTTATGTGTGAAACTCCACTGTGAATCAGAAACTGTTAAAAACAATAATCTCAACTGAAAATCCGGACCAGCTTGCATCAATTGTAAAAGATTATCTCTCACTTGGGTGGGTTATCTACAAAAATAGTTCTGATTGTTCCATCGAATTATCTTTTCCTAAAATTGATGAAACAAACTTTCAATTCTATCCAAGCGGTTTGATGAAAACCTATTGTAAGGTAAAAAAGAATGGAGTCAAACACGGAGCATTCATCTCCTTTTATGAGTCAGGCCGAAAGCAAGAAGAAAAGTACTTTAATAATGGACTTCAGCATGGAAATTTTTCTGTATGGAATAAATCTGGTAGTTTGATTCAAAAAGGTGAATATAAAAACGGACAGGAAGATGGACTCTGGATCAATTATTTTTACAACGGTAAAAAACGGTATGAAGGTTTTTGGGAGAGTGGGAATAAAAACGGGTTGTTTCAATGGTGGTATTCAAATGATGTATTAAAGGAAAAGGGTAAGTTTGATTCGGGATACAGGATAGGGAAATGGACATCATGGTATAATACCGGTGAAAAAAAAGAAGTAAACCTATATAAAGATGGAATCCTTCATGGTGAACTACAGAAATGGGATCAAAATGGAAAGTTATATTTGACTGGATCATTTAAAAAAGGAAAAAAAGAAGGGGCATGGATAAAATATTATCCAACAGGTGAAACCCAAGAGGAAGAAATATTTAAGTTAGGACTAAAATCAGGCTTTAGAAAAGTGTGGCATCATAATGGTAAAATGATTCAAAAGGAATTTTATGAAAAGTGTATTATCCAAGGAAAGCAAATCAAATGGTATGCAAGCGGACATAAAAAATCGGATGGTTCTTTTGTCCTTGGAGAACCAAACGGAACATGGGAATCTTGGTACGACAATGGTAAAAGACAATCATCTGTCACTTTTAAAAATGGGAATCGCCATGGTAAAATCCAATCATGGTATCCTGATAGCAAAAAAAAAGAAAAAGGCTTTTATTCGCATGGGAAAAAAGATGGAACATGGAAAAGATGGTCTAGAACCGGTCAAATGGAATCTGAATTTGAATACCAAAACGGATTGCGCCATGGATTGTGTAAACAGTGGTATTCCAATGGAAAGAAAACATTTCAGATTCACTATGAAAAGGGGAAATACCACGGACAATCGCTGGAGTTGTATAAAACGGGAAATAAAATGAAATCAAACAACTATGCCCACGGCATCCAGAATGGAGCATGCATGCATTGGCATGAAAATGGTAGAAAAAAAATTGATTGTTTTTATAAAAATGGGGAAATGAATGGAAAATTTACAGAATGGGATTCCTCTGGTGAGGTCATTCAGGAATATAGCTATAACAGGGGAGTTGTCACGTAATTTCATTGGTTATAAATTAAATTTGGAACAAAAATATAGCTTTTAAACTAAAATTAACCGAACTAAAGAGAAAAAATGAACAAAATCAAAATATACATTACAACTATTATACTAATTGTATTATTTATTTTCACAGCAAAATATCACCATGCAAAAATCACTTATCCCAAAACAAAAAAAGTGGATGTGGTAGACACATATCATGGTGTATCCGTTAAAGATCCTTACCGCTGGCTTGAGGATGACCAATCCGGTCAAACAAATCGTTGGGTGAGAACCCAAAATAGGATCACAAATAAATTCCTAAAAAAAATTCCTTACCGGGACAAAATAAAAGAAAGGTTAACCGAGCTGAATGATTATGAAAAATTTTCCATCCCTTTTCAGCAGGGAGATAAATTCTACTTTTATAAAAATGATGGATTACAAAACCAATGGGTCCTTTACACTCAGGATATTTTAGAGGCTGAGCCTAAAGTTCTTTTGGACCCGAATACATTCTCAGATGACGGAACTGTTGCTCTCAGCGGTACTTATTTTTCGCATGACAGTCAATATTTGGGTTATGGTGTCAGTTCATCCGGATCGGACTGGAAGGAATTTTATATTCTGGATTTGAGTTCAAACCAATTGCTCAGTGACCATATTCAATGGATAAAATTTTCTGGAATGGCATGGACCGAAACAGGATTTTTCTATTCTACATTTCCGAAACCAAAAGAGGGTGAAGAACTGTCCGGTACAAATGAAAACAGTAAAGTTTATTATCACGAACTGGGTACAGACCAATCTACTGATATTTTGATTTACGAAGACACGGAACACCCAAGACACTCTCCCTATGTAAGTACAACAGAGGATAATCAATTTCTTATATTGTATCAATCAAAGGGTACTCATGGTAATACTGTTGCCATTAAGGATCTAAATAACCCAGACTCTCCTTTTGTATCTGTTGTTTCAGATTTTGATGGCGACCACGGAGTTGTTCATAATGTGGGAAATACATTTTATATGATGACGGACAGGAATGCTCCCAAAAAACGATTGGTGTCCTTCAGTATAAATAATCCAGAATTGGAAAACTGGATTGATATTCTACCTGAAAGCGAACACACCTTGCAATCTGTCTCTTTTCCGGGGGATAAACTCATTTCTATTTATATGGTTGATGCACAAGACAAAGCCTTTGTCCATAAGCAAAATGGCCAATTCCTAAAAGAAGTGAAACTCCCATCTCCAGGAAGTCTGGGTGGATTTTGAGGAAAAGAATATTCTAAAGAGATTTTTTACAGCTTTGAGACATTCAATCACCCAAGGACCATTTTCCGGTTTGATTTAAATTCCTTGACCTCCAAATTGCACAAGACATCCGGAGTTGCATTTTCTCCTGAAGATTATGTGACTTTCCAATCATTTTATAGCAGTAAGGATGGAACTCAAATACCTATTTTCATTACACATAAAAAATCAATAATATTGGATAATTCAAATCCCACCCTTCTTTACGCATACGGTGGATTCAATATAAGCATGCAGCCATTTTTCAGCACAGGTAATATTGTCCTGCTGGAGAATGGGGGTATATATGCCCTAGCCTGTCTGAGAGGTGGCGGAGAATATGGAGATTCCTGGCATAAATCCGGAATGCTTGAAAATAAACAAAACGTTTTTAATGATTTTATAGCAGGTGCAGAGTATCTCATTAATTCAGGTTACACCTCACCGGAAAAACTTGCGGTTCGCGGTGGTTCAAATGGTGGATTGCTTATTGGTGCAGTAATGAATCAGCGTCCTGATCTGTTTAAAGTGGCTTTCCCTGCAGTGGGGGTGATGGATATGCTTCGCTATCATCAATTTACTATTGGATGGGCCTGGGCTGTAGAATACGGAAGCAGTGATGACCCTACACATTTTGAGAACCTGTTATCCTATTCTCCCCTGCACTATATTAATCCAGATGCACTCTATCCCGCTACAATGGTCACAACCGCTGACCACGACGACCGGGTGGTTCCTGCTCATTCTTTCAAATATGCTGCGACTCTTCAGGAGAAAAGGTTTGACAATCCCAACCCACTGTTAATCAGAATAGAAACAAAAGCAGGACATGGTGCAGGGAAACCCACGTCAAAATATATTGAAGAACAGGCAGATATATGGTCATTTATGTTTTATAATATGGATGAGGAAATCAACTTCTAATGTTTCATAAAATATCCAATAAAGTGTGGATATTTTTCATACTGTTTTTTAATATTGTTCTATCTTCAGAATCCAGAGGAAAAACCCAGGATGATTTCTCATCGGTATTTGAAGTTGGTCCTGGAGTCGGTTTTTTCATGCCCAGAACTGATTTTTTGAATTCACATGAGTTTTCCATTGGCGGACTTTGGACACTGTCCCCCTCTTATGGAATCAGGTTTTCCATTTTAAGTACACAATTGAATCATGAATTATTAGACAGCTCCCGTCACTTTCTGCAATTTGGACCTGGTGTGGAAGTTGGTCTTCTGACCAGGGAAAAAGTAAAAGGTTATACTTTAATTGATGTTGGGTTTATCAATGATGAAAAGGATGCATTGTTCATCTTTGGGATCGGAATGAAATACAGAATGAATGAAAAATATTCATTGAACTTTGAATTGAGAGATTATCACAAAGAGATTGGAATCCCTTTTGTCACTTTTCCAAGAAGCCAGGCAGGTATCCGTGGTGAAGGGGGATCGAAATATATGGATTTTCAAATTCGATTGCATTACAGGATTAAATAATTGGAAAGGATAAAAGTATGAAATCGGGAACAGTTAAAGAATATGATAGAGATCGAGGCTTCGGTTTTGTGACCGGTGATGACGGTGAGGATTATTTTCTACATGTGAGCGGTCTGAGAGAACACCTTAAGCATAAAGGACTCAGAGAGGGTCAGCGGGTATTATTTGACGTAGATTTTGACATGAAAGGAGACCGGGCAACAAACGTAAGGATAGAGTAATAATTGTTAATCATTTCCACTCATAAACGAGCGGAAAGAATCACACAATAAGATATTAAAAAATTGATTGTATCAACTTTATTTGGTTGCAAGAATTACTTCAGATGGAAACAGCATCTGTTGGATATATTCCCTTTTTTCAATAATAAAACTGTGGTCAGCAAGTAAGTTGGATAGTTGGATACCCCGGCAACCGCCCAATAGAGTGGGTGATACCCGGTATATTTTTTCATACAAACCTGCCCCAAAATGCTCCGCTCTGGTCATATTGACCAATACCAGTTTCCCATTGGATTTTAAAACTCTGGAAAACTCATTAATTACAGCACCCATCTGATTAAAAGGAATTAAATCAAACATATAGTT
>CAZOUJ010000003.1:0-19655 GCA_964582955.1 uncultured bacterium | reverse complement strand
ATTCCTTTTCACAATTCGATTAAACAATTTTCCTGTTCCAACGGCTACATCAAGAATAACTGCCTTATCTTGAATATTAGCAAGTTCAATGGCTCTATTTTGTGCTTTGGTTTCTGTCAGAGTTGCCCATATATCATAAAACCATGCCATGCCATCATAGAGTTGAGCAATTTCCTCTTGAGGAACTTTAGCATCTAGTGTGTCTGTAGAACGAGAGTCTTTATTCTTGCTCATCAATAATTATTTTTCCATGAACTCCCTAATGATTTTCATGGCAGTAACTGGAATTTTATGCTTCTCATCATACGTTTTCATTACAACGTCACATCCCAATACTTTACAGATTTTCATTGATTCAATTCCTCTTTCCACTGGGACGATTTGGTCTTTAGCCCCATGAAGCATCAATGTAGGAAGATTGAATTTTATAGGTTTGATGTTCAGCATCTCTGCATTCTTTTTGCTAAAAAACCCTGCAATCGCTACAATGCCATTAATCCTTTTTCCTGTGATTAATCCTGCGGCAGTTGCTAGGGTAGCACCCTGAGAAAAACCTAGTAAGAATATTTTCACATTCTTACCCATTCTATCATGAATCGAAGCCACAATTTTCATAATAATATTGACCGTTTCCAATACTTCCTCTTTCGACTTTGGTTTTCTATCAAACCAAGAATATCCTTTTGAGATTTGTCGTGCATTAAATGGTGCCTGGGGTAAAATCCACAGAGAATTTGGTAACCTGACCCCGATGGATACGGGAATCAGAGAGTGCTCATCTCCGGTCAAGCCATGAAGCCCAATGACAATAGTCTCATTTTTTTCACCAAACTGTTTAAACCGAAATTTAGTATCGGGTAATTTAGTGTTCAGGTTAAGAAATTCTGCTTCGTTCATATTCCTCCATCCGGAAAACAAAATCGTCTTCATCCTTAGCTTGAAGCAAAGGACTGATTTTTATGTTTTCTTCTAATGAGCAGTAGGGTTTGATTCCATAATCATGTCCGGGTAAAAGAGTAATTTCTTTAGGTAGAGTTAATATTTTCTCATAAACGGAATGGTATAATGTTCTCACATCAGAGCCTGCACTTATTGTTCTTCCTGTTCGGCCGATAAAAACAGTATCACCGGTAAATAAAGCATCATCCAATAAAAAACAGCAGCTGTCCGGATAGTGCCCTGGAGTGTGCAATACCTTTACTTGAGTTTGACCTATAGTAATCACATCACCATCTGAAATCAAAATAGTTTTATGATCGAGTCTTCTGTATGATGATCTCTCAAAAAGATAAATATCGACCTCAGGGTTTTCAGATATGAACTGATCAAGATATGCCACATGGTCACCGTGTGTATGAGTAATAAATATACCTGCTATTCGATTTTTTAATTCACTGGGAAATCCCCCAATGGGAACAGAAGCATCAACAGCCCACACCCGTTCCGTTTCCGGTGTTTGGATCAAATAGGTTATATTTTTATCGTAACCACCTATAAACGAGTGGAAAGTGAAATGCTCATTTTGTATAGTGAACACCATAATAAATCAATATGTTTTAATCCTTATTCAGGTTATTTTCTGAGGAAAAATTAATTGGAATTTTATTTAGATTTACTTTTTATTTAATAAAATATTATGAGAAAAACTGCCATATATCTTATTGCCAGCGGCATTATTCTACTGATGCTGAAATTTATAACTGTAATTCTTAAATTCCTTTCATCCCATCCCATAATCGGATTGGGAATCGCTGTGATCTTGACAGGAATTATTTTGTTTTTAATCGATATTTATAATGAAAATCAACGATCAAAAGATAGAGAACCGTTCAGGGGAATAGATAAATGAAAATTGTCACAACAGAGACCATCTCAGGGTATACCATACTCCATACTTTAGGGACGGTAATAGGTAATACAATAAGAGCAAGACATATAGGCAAAGATATAAGTGCACTGTTCAGATCTATCGTTGGTGGAGAAATAAAAGAGTACACCGGAATGCTAGCAGAATCCAGAGAACAATCCATTCAGAGGATGATTGAAAAAGCTGAGGAAATGGGTGCGGATGGGATTGTTGGTGTTCGGTTCCAAACATCCATGATCATGCAGAGCACAGCAGAGCTCCTGGTTTATGGTACTGCAGTAAAATTATTAAAAAATTCCTGATAAAATTTATCTTTACATTTTTTACTCTAAAGACTCTCTACCATCTTGGATTTATTTAAAGATCTGTTAACATGGTTTCCGGCAATTATTCTACCGGGCTCTACGATGATTCAGCTCGTAAAAATTGTCAAGAGCCAAAAATCAGATGGAGTAAGCTGGCTGTCTTGGTTTCTATTTGGAATAGCAAATATCGGTGCTTATTTTCTTGCTCAGAATTATTTTTCCATAAAGGTAATACTGGCATTTATTCTTACAGCCATTTTAGATTTTATCATTGTAATTTTTGTATTCATCTACCGAAAAAAGTGAAAATGAGATGAAACCTATTTACTTATTTCCAATTCTACTCTTTTATTCTCTGTCCTGTTCAAAATCAAAAATAAGTGAAACCGGGTCTGTTAAATTGAGCACAAAAATGGATTCTATAAGTTATGGAATGGGTGTTAATCTTGGTTCATCCTATAATAGACAGGATTTTGATATTGACCCTGATTTATTTTTTAGTGGATTTGTGACAAGTTATAATGATCAGGAATCCTTACTCACAGAAAACGATACCAGGCAGATGCTCCGGGATTATTATAAGTCTGTGCGAATGAATAAATCAGAACAACAAAATTTATTAGCAGAAGAAAATCAGAAAAAAGGCGCAAAATTTCTTAAAAAGAATAAAACTAAAAATGGTGTTATTGAACTATCCAGCGGATTACAATACAGAGTGATTCGTGCTGGTTCAGGAGCAAGCCCTACAGTAAATGATGCTGTTAAAGTACATTACACCGGTAAACATCTGGACGGTACTGTCTTTGACAGCTCCGTTGAAAGAAAAGAACCGGCTATAATGAGACTCCGGTCTGTCATTAAAGGCTGGGCAGAAGCCTTGAAAATCATGAGAGCGGGGGATAAATGGGAACTATATGTCCCGCATACCCTTGCATATGGAAGACGGGGGAGCGGTGGTAAAATAGGACCAAATGAGTTATTGATCTTTGAGGTGGAATTAATAGATATTGTTGTTAATTAACTAAATCCTACTAAAAGTTCTTCTGTTACTTCCCAAAGTTTTTTTCTTGTATCCTTATCACGAGATTCAAGAGAACTTCCTTTCTCCTTACTTTCATAATAATATTTACCGCTGGTTTCCTCTATCTCTGGTGAAGAGGCAAGATAGACACTTGTTTCAGCGCCTTCCTCCACGGTGATGGCTTTAAGTTTTTGCGCCAATTTAAGAAGTATACCTTTCAAGCCTGCATTATTGTGACCAAACTTGCTGGCCACAAACCCGGGATGCAGACAGTTTACAGTGATGGGTCTATCTTTAAGTCTATGTGCGAGTTCGTAAGAAAATAAAATATTCATCAGTTTCGATCTCTGGTAATTGGGATAACCACCATAGGGGTTCACTCCCTGAAGATCGTTAAAATTCAAATCAGCACCGATATGAGCATCTGATGCTACGTTTACAATCCGAGCACCCTGCTGATTCATTTTATCAAGCAATAATTTAGTTAATAAAAAATAACTTAAATGATTCAAGGCAAATGTGGATTCAAATCCTTCAGAAGTGAAAGTCTTTTCAAAAAATGCTGCCCCCACATTATTTATTAACACATCTATGACAGGAAATTTATCTTGGATTTCCCCTGATACTTTTTTGACTTCCGACATGAGAGATAGATCTGCATTGAAATAATGAATATCATCATTCTCAGGTTGAGTGGATAGTTTTTGAACTAGCTTTTTTCCCTTTTCTTGATTACGTCCCACCAGCCCAAGGACAAACCCCTGGCCTGCTAATATCTCAGCAGTTCTCTTCCCTATTCCGTCTGTTGCACCGGTTAAAACACAAATCTTTTGAGCCACGTCAGGCTAAACTGCTTTTCCTATGACATTATAGAGAAAACCTAATGCCAATAGTATAAAAGTCAGAGCGATAATTTTCACTAACAATCCCAATATGCAGACCCCTACAGACCGCATGGTGGATTCATAATCCAAGGCCTGCCGAACTGCAATAATCATCGCTGCAAGCATCCATATATTGGCAATATAATCAATCGCTCCATCAAATGGTAAAATTAATTTTAGTATTCGGATGATACCGGGAGCGCTACTGTATCCAATGGTTCTTAAAAGTTCCCCATGGTCTGCCACTGTTTGAGATTCTGGCAAAAGTTTTGTACCAATAAGATAAACGATAAATGCCCATACATACCAGCTGATCAGTTCCCCTATGGTTGTTGTGAATAGTTCGCCAAAACCCATGGACCAGGAACCAATGCCACTGGCGAGACTGGAAAGTATGACAACCACCATGGCCTCAGCCAGCAGGGATTTATCTGCTTCCACCTCTTCATATAATTCAACATCCAATTTAGATGCTCTGAACATGCGATTAAAAATTGTAAAGCTCATTATTTTCCTTTTTTATCTTAATATTACAAAGAACTATAATATCTTTGGATTAAATAGTTTCAAATTTTTTTTATAAACTGAAAGATTAATCATTTTTACTCTTTAGTGATTTTAACTGTTTCAGTAAATAATCTGATATATTAGATAATTTCCTGACCTCCTTTTTGAGATTGATAATTTCAATAAGAGTATAAATCAGAAAAAGTAATGCTCCCACCAGAATAGTTGTAAACATAGAACTCATTCAACAAATCACTGGCTTAAATTAAGAGTTTTACTCAATATTGAGCTATTCAGTAGTAAATAGCTGATCTATAAGTACCATAAATATCTGCTGTCCAGAATAATAAGGCAACCATTCCGGTTAGCAAACCTTCATTTGGTAATCCTTTTTTATAATACTGAATTGAAGATGTACCAATACCGAAAATAAAGGTAAAACTGATAATTCCATCTAATGTCTTCCCTGTATATGCTCTTCCCAAGCCAGGGATGATTGATAGCGCAATACCAAGGTGTGGATTATTCTTCTGTTGTGTAAATGGTTCAGGGGAAATAGTGTCCACAATCCTGCCATCTGAATGTAATTTTGGGTTGGGATGTTTCACATGATACGAATAGGCTGCGGGATTACATCTTACTATTCTATCGGTTCCCATAATAATTCCCGGTAAAACACCATTTATTGATATAGACTGTGCCATAAAATTGGAACATGATGGAGCAAACTGACAATTTAATATTGATGTGCTATAGGAAAATCTCTGCCATAAGGAAATGGGACAAAGAAAATATTTTTCTAATATATTTGTTTCTTTGTCCACCATCACGGAATCTGCGGGAAAAGGAGATGAAAAGGAAAAACTCACCACCATTAAAAACAAAAGAAAATAATATCGTATAATACCTTTCATCTAAGTTGTATCTATCAAGAAAAATTACAGATTAGATTGAATCACCCTGAATCTTATTTAATCAATATTCACCGCTTGTCAATATTACAAAATATACGCCGCTTGACACTTCTTCAGCATTCCAATGAACCGTATGTTTTCCCGATGATAATTGTTTATCCAGAAGAGTCTCTAATAGTCGTCCATTAATATCATATATCTTTAGAGATGCCGTATATCCCGTCTCCTGTGTAGTAAACTGAATTGTTGTTGTAATATTAAACGGATTAGGATGGGCTGGAAATAGTGAAAAAACTATAGGGGCTATAGCAGATATTGATTTTCTTAATACAAATGTTTCGGACATATGATTCAAGCCCAACACTAAAATATCAGAACAAGGAAAAACACCCCCATTACCATCAACAATTTCCCAAGTCTCACCATCCTTAATTTCACACTCAAGTGTAAGTGGCTCACCGCCATTTATCACCTCTATCACACATTCATTCGTTGTACAGAGTTTAGTATCTCCAGAAAAACGGATGTCATTCCCTCCTGGGGGAGGTGTGGGTGGAAGACTGAAGCTCAGGGTATTGACATCAGAATTTTCAGCTCCAAAATACAATGACATTTTATCAAATGATATTGAGTTTAGATTATCAGAGTAGTGAGACTGTTCTATTCTATTTTGAGTGTTGTTAGCTGAAAGTAAAATGCTCCCATTTTGATTCGCATTTATCCAGTATCCTTTACCTGGGGATAAAACATCAGAAGGAAAATAGGTGCCGTTGAATCCGTACAATGTACCGGGAACAAAAATATTCTGTGGATCATTAATATCGCTGACCGACACCGTGGAAGAAATTCCCGATATAAGGTTCCAACCTTCTGTCAGTTCAACCACATTTGTTTCGATAGGGATGCCAGACAAAACCTCCAACTCATTTTCCTCAAAATACAGCCAGTATCCATTGCCAATATCCATTTCAGTTACGTTGATGTAGGCTCCATCAAATTGATAAAGGGTACCAGGGTCTGCCTGGGGAAAAATAAATTCGACAGATGTATTTTCATATTCGAATGGCGGTCCGACAAGGTTCCATCCCTCCTGTATAGAGAGTGAAATTGCTGATGGACTTTCCCCTAAATAATAATATCCAAACAAAATCATCATTTCATCGGTGCTTAAAAACCCAAATTCTAGTGTTTCATCGGTCCAATTATTATAGGTTGCTTCTAAGGTTAATCCCTGATTCAACTCCAAATAGAGAGGTGGGTCCATTTCCAAAATAGGTGGGAGCTCCCAGTCAAATGCCACATAGATCAGTTCCCCATCCTGCTCCCCTCCTTCAACAAAAACTCGAAATTCTAACATGTGCTGATGGGCATGTGAAAACTGTTGGAATATAGAAACGGGTTCCGGATACATATCCTGTCATTGTTGTGTCAGTGAAATTTATATAGTGAGAATTCAAATCAAAACCAAAATTAGGGTCGATCCTTAAAGCAATTCCAGGAGGGAAATGATAGTCCATTCTTTGCCATTGCGTACCGACGCCAAATTCGTGAAAAGCCATTGGAATCATATTTTCCTGAATATAATTTCCATCTTCATCACGAAGGTCCCGGTATTCAAATGGCTCTGGATAAAATACATCTGGCATTGATTGGTTAAATGTATATGCGATAAAATGGTGGCTGCCAGGGCGCATGGTAATTTCCACACTCTTTATAAAAATATCCTCCATTTCTTCAACAGGATTGTAAAAAAATAACTCTCTATCCAACCCTGAAGAGATTTCAAATGGACCTAAATGAAGTTGAATTCCATTTTCTGGAGGTGGTAATATTTCAAACAGTGGAGGTTCATATCTTGTTGTGTCCTCAAGAAGAATGGAGTCTGCTACTACGCCATCCATTGGTGCTCCTCCCAAAATCCATTCTCTGATTAATGCTAACTCGCCATTGGTTAGGTAAGGAAGTCCCAAAGGCATAATAGAACCGTAATAGGGATGATCTGTATAAAAATGTTCGTGCTCCGCGGCGTTTATTTTTTCCCACATAAAGCTGGTATAAAGGCTGGGAAGCCCCTCTGTCCCTACTCTCAAAAGTCCGTCTGACAATGCAGCAGTGTTATGTGGCAACGCATTTACCAGTTGTGTATAAGCAACATCATCCGTAAGAATAAGGTCGGATTGCTCTGCAAAAGATGAACCTTGAACGTGACATTCCAACGTACAATTTTGATTTAGTATTTCAGATTGGATGACCTCCCATGTGGAATTTTCCTGTGAAAAAACCAGAGAAATCAGAAGAATGCAGTACCTCAACCGCATTCTTTATTTAGCATCGGCCTTTTCCGGTATTATGACATTCATGGTAGGAAATGGAATAGAAATATTATTTTGGGCAAACTTTTTATATATTTCGGTGTTGACCTCATCAACGGTCCTGCCTCTAATCTCTGGTTTATATATCCAGAAAAGTAACTGAAGTTTTAAGCCTGAATCTGCAAATTCCCTGAACCGGACTCTAGGTTCAGGAGCATCCATAGTATTTGAATTTTTCTTAGCAATAGATGTGAGTAATTCCTTTACATTATCAATATCCGATCCATAGGAAACCTGTAGGGTGATTCGTACCCTTTCAATTTCCTCAGGGCCTCCGCTCTCATTGACAATCTTAGATGACGCAATAACCGAATTTGGAATTGTGATCTCAATATCATCACGTGTCATGATGCGGGTAGAGCGTATTCCCATACTTTTTACATATCCACGTTCTCCCGTGTCCAGTAGGATATAGTCTCCCTCTTTGAATGGCGAATCCGCCATAAGAAAAATTCCTGCAAAAAAATTGGCTACTGTATCCTTTGCTGCTAAACCCAGTACAATTCCCAATACTCCGGCTGAGGCCAGCCATCCGTTAATATTTATGTTCCAACTGAGACAAATAAAATAAATCCCAAAAAGTGTAATTAGAATTTTTCCTAAGTTATTGAAAAGAGGGAGAGTCTTATTTTGTAAAATCTTTCTGGATGTACGACCGGATGCCCATTCCATTGAAAGAACAAAAATTCTGTTTAAAATAAAAAACCATATCAGGATAGTGACGCTCTTAAAAATACCGACCAGTGCAAAATCCATATAATCAGGGATTCCAGCCCGCTTAACTGCAATTGAAAGACCTATGAATATGATGGAATAGAAAATCGGACGATGTAACAGGTCAACTATTTTATCATCCAAGCTGGATTGAGTTTTAGACACAAAGCGGCTGAAAATCCGTGTGAAAATTATATCAGCGATTTTCGCTACAATAATAGCAGCTATCACTATCAAGGCACTTTGTACCGAAGAATATTCGAGAAATGGAATTAAATTATCCTGTATCCAACTCATATCAAGGGTAAATATAGAAAAATTTTTCTTAAATGACTACGACCTTACAACAATTCAGGCTTGATCTAATTTGGCTGATTTAAGATTTTTTAAGAAAAACGGAGTATATAACAGTCCCATGTATAGTATGATTATGATCTCAAGATTTAGGATGTACCAGGGCCATTCACCCATCAGAAGGGGATTGTTCACCGGTGGTTTATCAATTAGATACATATAGTTAGCTTTCCCACCAATGACCAAGTTTATAGGATAAATGACCACAGCAAATAGATTGGTGATTACCATTGTCCTGAAAACACTTCTCTGTCTGCACCTCATTTTTTCAACCACTATTAGCCAGAGCACATGGGCAATTATCAGGGCATGATGAAGATAAAATGTCACCAAACTAAAATTATTATCAAAGTCACTCATGTCAGGTGTAAGAATAGCCTGAAAAGAAGCTCCAATTCCCCAGAAATAAGCAGATTCAAACAATATTATATTCTTGTTATAGAGCGCTATGGTTGATGCCAGTAGGGCAATGTGGCACAGATGAAACGGGAGGTCCAGTTCCAGATTCAGTTCACGAACCTGCATCCGGTTAAAATAATCAAAAACCTCCTGAATAACCGTAAACCAGATCAATCCCATAATCCACTTCTTTTTAGATCTAGGATTGTGACAATATATTTTTCCAAGCAAGGGAACAGCGATACAGAAAACGATGCTCGCAAAAATATAGGCTAAATGTGTACTATCAAAAAGTGTGAGGCCCTGGAGCTTCATCTAAAATTGAATGTGTAATAAATACAAAAAGGGGATAAAGATCCCCTTATTTGTACAGTATAATATATTTTATTTAGAGACGATAGCTAATATGGGCAAATATACTGTTAAAGGTAATATTGTCGTGCTCTATCAGTCCAAGGTAGGTTCCTCCATTCAAATTAAGTTTTCCATCCATAATCGGGAGTGGATAACTGTACCCGATGATTATACCAAATTCAGGTTCGTCAGGACCTTCATCTATATCTTCCTCTTCTGAAACTGACAACCCTAGTAAGTCTATATCCATTTTCACTTTTCCGTTGAGGAACATGCCTGCTGCAGGGCCAGCCCAGGCCAGACCCGGACCAACGGGATAGTGTATGACCACCCAAGCATCAAGATAATTCATTGATAATTCCACTTCCATTGACATTGACATCCCTGTTTCTTCATCAGTATCACTCTCTTTTATTTTATACCCCCTATGTCCGATTCCTGCACCAACAAAAAGAGGCATACCTCCAAACATTACTCCTTTACTCACGCCCGCAAGCATACCCATTAAGGGTTTGGGTGACGGGGCTTCAGACTCACTAATTTTTGCATTATTCATGCCCATTCCACCGTAAAAACCCCACCCTGGGAGGTCTTGAGGCAAAGCTAAACTGCAAATTACTAATATCGCAAAAACTATTTTCATTTTTCTTCCTTTTTTTAGTATGTATTTATTATTTAGTATTAGCTATCAATATTATAACTAAATGTACCAACTTTTATTTTTGTAAAAATACCTTTTTAAAACCCACTTCCAATCCATATGTTTAGTTTAGCAATTTCTTAAGAAAAATGAAAGATAAGCGATCATATGATATTGTAGTCTGGGGCGCAAGTGGGTTCACCGGTAAACTGGTTTGTCAATATTTATTGAAAAATTATGGAGCTGGGGAAGGTCCTGCCCTTCGATGGACGATTGCCGGGAGAAATCACAAAAAATTAGAAACGATTTGTAAAGAATTAAATCTCAATAATCCTGAAGAAATGCCAATTCTTACGGGAGACAGCTTTGATCCAGAATCCTTAAAAGCTATTACCTCAAAGACAAAGGTTATGTTGACAACAGTGGGCCCCTACTCACTTTATGGTAGAGCCTTGGTAGAGGCTTGCACTCAGACTCAGACCCACTACTGTGACCTAACGGGTGAGGTCCCCTTTATTCATCACACAATAAACAATTTTCATGAAAGTGCAGAAAAAGCAAAAGTCAAAATTGTCCACTCCTGCGGTTTTGATTCGATTCCCTCTGACCTTGGATGTTTCATGCTACAAGATCGTTCAATTTATGAGTTTGGAGCACCATTAAAAAGAATCAGGCTTTACGTACGAAAAATGAAGGGAGGTGTCAGCGGCGGCACTATTGCCAGTATGCTGGAGATCATGAAACTTGCAAAAGACAAGACTACAAGAAAGATATTGAAAAACCCCTATTCTCTCTATCCAAAAAATGCTCAAGTGGGTCCAAGACAACCCAACCAGAAAAAAATTGAGTGGGATAACACCATCCAAGGGTGGACGGGGCCTTTCATCATGTCCAGTTTCAATTCTGCTATCGTACGACGAACCAACGCACTGCTTAATTTAAAATACGGAAAAAACTTTATTTATGATGAGGTTTCAACATATCCGAACAGACCCTTCTCAAGAGTAAAGGCTAAAATGAGAGGATTAGGGATGGGACTAATCATGACTCTTCTATATTTTCGGATTTCGAGGTGGATATTGAAAAAAACTATCTTACCAAAACCGGGAGAAGGTCCATCACCACAAACAAGAAAAAAAGGTTATTTCAAATTAGAATTAGCCGGTCTAGGAGAAGATAAAATATTAAGGGTTAGGGTTTCCTGTAAATCCGATCCCGGATATTCCGGGACCGCGCTTATGATAGCAGAGTCAGCAGTTTGTCTGGCCCTGGATGAAGAGTTACTTCCACAAAACTTTGGGATCCTTACCCCTGCCAGTGCAATGGGAGAGACATTAATAAACAGACTGAAAAAAGCAGGAATGGAGTTTGAGTATTCAAATGAAGATTAAAATATGGATATTTTTTCTTGGTATATAATTGTTTAAATTTTGCTGTGTAAACCACATTTTTTAGAGGACAACCAATTATTAAACAAGCAATATTTGGGATTACTTAACATTCAGTTTTTATCTAAAAAGGAAGCAACTTGATGAACAAGATAGATAAATTACTTAGACTAAACCTTTTTTTATTCCTTTCAATAACACTGCTTTTCCCTCAGACTACAAATATAAACGGGGAACGAGGGGTATGGAAAAATTATCTTACTGTGGATGGGATCTCCAGTAATTATGTTTATGATATTTCTGTAGATGATGATAACTCTATCTGGCTTTCAACCACAAGTGGAGTGACCCATTTTAATGGATCACAGTTCAATAATTATGGACCAGAGTCAGGGCTGCCAGCGAGTAATATAAAAAATGTCTTGAGAACGTCTGCAGATGACATCATTGTTGTATCTGAGACAAATGGCGCTTATATGCTGAATGATGGGAGATTCAATCAAATCACTGGACTCTACGGAAAAACAATTTATTCATCTGCAATTGACAGGGATGGGAACCTTGTTCTAACAACTGAAAAAGGACTGTTCACGCACAAAGGAGGGAAATTCAATTCCAATATTAGTTTAGGAAGTAAAATCATCACCAATATTGAATATTATCAAAATGAGGGATGGTACGGTGGGATAGGAATGGTCTACTACGATAACGGTGGTATGATTAAAGAATATAATCTCTCAAACTATTCAGGAGATTCAAAAGTTACAAGTATTGCTGCAACAGCATCCAAAGAGGCCTGGATAGGAACACTAAAAGGGTTGTTCAAAATTAAAGGAGAAACTATAACAAAAGCAAAAAATCACGGTCAGTTACCTTCAAATGTTATTAAATCTCTTTTTCTTGATAAAGATCAAAATCTTTGGGTGGGTACAGATAAAGGACTCTACAATTACAACGGGAATAAATTCACTCAAATAAAATCATCCAGTGATTCAGAAAATCAGATCGAAGACCAAAAAGTATATTCCATAGGTCTAACTGATGATAAAAAATATTTTATTGGTACCTTTGGAGGGGGATTGTTTTTTTATGATCCCTATACATTTAGAAATTTAGATAAAAATGATGGGTTTAGGGGAACCACAGTGAGAGCTGTTGCGAAGGTAAAAAATGATAAAGTTTGGGTTGGAACCGACAAGGGATTGATTCTTCTAAAAGGAGAAAAAATAATTGATAGATTAAGAAAGAATGAGGGCCTCTCTTCAAATGTTGTATTAGATCTTCATTATTCAGACAGTGGACTGTTATGGATAGCAACAACAAAAGGGTTTGCAAAATTTAAAAACGGAAGAATTCAGTCATTTAGTTCAAAAGATGGGCTACCATCTAATATTGTTACATCCATTTTATCCGATAAAGATGAGATAATCTGGCTTGGCTCTGATGGAAGTGGTGTTACAGCATTTAAAAATGATGATTTTTATAATTACAGTATGGCAGATGGACTTGCTTCTAATAATGTGTATGATATCATCCAGTCCGCTGAAGGACTGATCTATTTTGCCTGTTATGGTGGTGGGATCAGTGTATGGGACGGAAAAATGTTTACCGATCTTTTTGATGATCTTCCAGATAAAAGGATCTTCTCATTGGCCTTCGATCATGACCAAAATCTTTGGATTGGAATGGAGTCTGGGGTCGCACTATATGATGGTAAATCTATAATAACATTTACTAAATCAGATGGTTTAGCCCATAATGAAACTCGTGTACTAAAGACGGATGATAAAGGTAGAATCTGGGCAGGGTCTTTTGGAGGAGGAGTATCATGCTATGATAATGGTTTATGGGTATCATTAAATGAAAAGGATGGACTGATCAGCAACACTATTGAATCAATTTCCTCATTAGAAAATGGAGCTATGATATTTGGCGGTAAGGAAGGAATCTCTTATTATGATCCCACAGGATACGAATTTCCGCTTATCATCAATAATATCCAAACTCCAAGTGGTGATTTATCAATTAATGGCACTGCTACAGGTGAAATCCAATCAATCACAAATGATAGAATATTTATTGAGATCTCCTCCGTTAATTATAATGACCGTATTGAAAATCGATATTTCCGTTTCAGGATTCCCGAAATAAGTTCTGATTGGTCCCCTACTCAAAATCTTAGTTTGTTTGAATTTAATCCCCAATCATCGGGTAATTATTCTTACGAGGTTCAATCAATTGATTCTGATTTTAACTATTCAAAACTTTTATCTATCCCATTTAAGGTGGTACCTGTTTGGTATCTCAATCCAAAAACTGCAGTCCCTTTCTGGGGAATACTCTTTATCCTAATCTCCCTAACCGTTTTTACATCCGTTAACTATCAAAAGAAAAATCTAGAGTCTAAACGTCTCAGGGAGGCAGAGACAGCACGTCAGCAGGAAGAACTTGATCTGGCACGGGAGTTTCAGCTTTCACTTTTACCGGAAAAACTGCCTGATTTTAAAGGTTTTAGTATTACAGGATATCAAAAAACATCCACCGAAGTAGGTGGTGATTATTATGACTTTTTTGAAAACCCCGATGGATCGTTTTATGCCATTTGCGGGGACGCAACCGGCCACGGACTAACAGCAGGAAATATTGTATCAATTACAAAATCTGTTCTTGTTTCAGCGCCACTTGATAGTCCAAAAGATATTCTTATTCAATTGAATAAGACCCTTATTAAACTGAAACTTGGATTAAACCGGATGTGTGTGAATATGGTGAAGGTTGTTGGAAATAAGATGATATTCACCTCTGCAGGGATGCCTCCAGCCTATCACTATATCGCTAAGAAAAAAGAAATGAATGAAATTCTGATACCAGGGTTGCCACTGGGCTCTCTTCGTAATATGATAGTCAATACAACAGAAATTACACTTAATTCAGGAGATGTATTCGTTATGATGAGCGATGGATTTCCTGAGGCACCAAATCCCGATGGCGAACTTTTAAGCTATGAGACTGTGGAAAAGTGCCTGCTTGATAATATAGATAAAGATGTAACTACTATGCAGGATGAACTGGTTAGAATTACAGATGAATGGTTGGCAGGGGGTGACCTGCCAGATGATTGTACAATGGTTATCCTGAAAAAGACCTAGTAATAATAGATCAAGCCGCCATTTTTCTTTACTGAATTGGACAAATATGCCCGAAAAAATCCGAAGCTTTGATGGAAAATAGGGTGAATCAGGTGCGCCCTATTTATAATTGGTAATTCAACTCCAATACACCAAACCTCCTGGACTTCGGAGTTCCAACCAGCCTTACATCATCTTTATCAGTTAGATTATTAATAGACATCTTTAGTTTCAGGTTTTGGGAAATATCATAATTTAATTTCATATCTAAAATTGTATTTCCGCCTAGTGGTCCTTGATTCGAATAAAACTTATTCGCAAAGCCCGGTCAGCCACAACCTGTAAAAAGATAGCTCTGATTCTGTTCATCCTCTGAGTAAACCCATCCTCCACTCTCAAAATTAAACTGGGAGTTGTACTTTCCGGAAAGCTCAAAGTATAGCCCCTGAATAAATAGATCATTGACAGAAACGCCAAATGTATATTTTTCAGTAGGGGCATTGAAATGCATAATATCATAGGAAGACATACCTCTGGTTCCCTCAATATATTCAGCCCAAGCCCAATCATTTCCAATATAGCCTGTCTCTTTTTGTTTTTCAATTAGATCGAAAGTGTTATAATAAGAATAAGATGAACTCAATGAAGTTTTGTTATTTAACTGATATTCCAATGATATATCAAAGCCCAAATATTCAATTTCCTCTAAGTTGACATATGTAAACAAAATATCTCTGTTATCTGTTTCGGTATCACCGATATGGGTCAATTGATTTGCCCTGTATGGGGGATCATGAGGAAATATTGTTTGTACATATTGTGTAGTGCTGATCATATTTTTAAACTTTGAATAATATAGATTCAGCTCCATAAACAGATTATTAAGAGGTATTCCTTTTATCCCAAATTCATATGAATCAACAAGCTCTACTTTAAGCGGGTCAATATGAATCGAATCATCAAGTGTAAATCCATTTCCATTTCCAGCAAATAAGGGAACATATGGACGATGTACAGTAGAACCCGCATCCCCAGAAATACTATTTCCATAGATATCATAATTAGTTGGGTCATCTCCTTGAAATATGTTTCCATTTATATCTTCGGTTAGCTTGATGACGTTTTGCTGGTAAATATGTCCAAACAAATGAAACAGGGATGGTACCTGGTGAGCCCGGTTATAGGTAAACCTGAAATTTGCGTTTTTCAATCCGCCCCATTTAACCGCAATTCGAGGACTTAAATAATAATCATCATAGTGGGAATGTTTATCAAATCTCAATGCAAATACAGATTCAATATTGTTCGACCAGTCTGCTGAGTGCTGAGCATACTTTCCATACTGTAAAATGTTAATATCTTCACCTACGGTTGAGTCAGGTAATGGGGAACCATCAAAAACAAATTTTTGGCTCGATCCTTTATCTCTCAGGATACTTCGGTTTGTTCTTGGAGCATCATATCGAAAGTCCATACCGTAGATAAGCGATTTAGTCGTACCTGATAAATCTCCGTATGTCGATACAGTATTATATTCTTTTAAGAATGGTTCCTTCGATAGTAAAGCAACTGATCTGTCAATATCGCCATTGAATAATTTCAGAGCTGCATTGTACAATTCCTCACTGGTTATTATTTCACCATCCATATAATCATAGGTTAACGAAGCAGAAAAATTCGGACGCACAAGTTTTGTTGAAATGGTTGAGTAAAGGGTAGTGGTGAATAGATATCCCAAGTCATAGGGGATATAATTCTTTTGTTTGATGAGTGAGGGCTCAAACGATAATTCAGTCTCACTGTTCAACTGATAATAGAATGAAGTTAATAATTTCCTGGTGTAAATATCTTTCTCAAAATCTGATTTAAAAAGTTGGATTCCTTCAGCAATTGTATGGATTCCATCTCCATAATCGGGGTCCCATCCTTCGTCCCCTTCACATAAGTAGTAACTGCCAGTAGAATCATAACCGCAATCTGTGAAAGGTTCTGTCATATCATACGTACCATTTCCTCTTTCAATCCAGTTCTCTCCTTCATCATACACCCCGTTTCCATTTGTATCCGTAAACTCTTCTCCTTCATTCCAGATTCCGTTTCCTATATCTCCCCTTTCGATAGGGATGAGATTATCAGAATCGTATGCTATGCCGTTAAGGTCCAGAATGTATGTGGGAAGGTCTGTCACCGGGTCAATCTCACAACCATTAAGGAAACAATATTCTTCAATAGGATAGTCCGAGGAGTATACACCGTCATGGTCCGCATCATAGTAAAGTTCGCTGTCTGCTCTACCATTACCATTTTCATCTACAAAAGCTTCTCCCTGAAATAAAAATCTACCATCATTGTCAATGTCTCGTGGTGCATATATCCTGTCATGGTCCCACTCTTTATATTGACTATTTTCTACATTTATTTTATAACTGAAAATATCTCCGGCCTTTGCATATCTCAATCTTTGTGAATGAAAATTTGAGGAGCCTTGTGTATAGGATAAATCCAAACCGGGTTTTTCATTGGGATGCTTAGCTATGATATTTATTAGTCCATTATGAGCATTCGGACCATAAAGAGCGGAGCTTGGACCAAAAACCACTTCCAATCGCTCAATATCTTCCATTATGGTTGGGTAGGTGTTGTTGTATGCTGTTCTGAAGATCGGGTCAGAAAACTTCTTTCCATTTAGCAGTGTGACAAAACGACCACTAAATACTGCCATGAATCCCCTTGTATTAATGTTGGTTCTTCCGTTACCGGCCTGATAAACATCAACCCCTTTTACCTTACTAAGAGCATGACCGATGTCATTTCCAGAGAATTCCTTTATCTTCCTTTGGCTTACCATTGCAACGGTTATTGGTGCATCAAACACTTTTTCCTGTGATTTTGATGCAGATACGATCACTTCATCATAGTCCAACAGCTTAGGCATTAGTTTGATAATGACATTTGAAATATTTGCACCTTTCATTATTCTATCTTCGGTCTCATCAGCATCTATTCCAAGCTTTTCAATATTCCCCCGCTTGTCCGATTCTTCCGCTTCAGTTTCAAACTTAGAAATATAAAACTCAATACTCTGTCCATAATAACCAATATAGTCTACTCTCAGTTCATATTTACCCACGTCCAACTGTTGAATTTGAAACTCTCCGTTGATGTCCGTCGTTGCTCCAATACCGGTACCCTGAATAAGTATATTTGCACCGGGCAAAGGTTCATCTGACTCGTTCAGAATGACACCGGATATTGTTCCTCCCAAAAGAGTACAACAAAACATTGTAAAAAAGATTAGTGTTTTATTAAGCATATTTTTTCTCATTTTTTTTATTTCGGTTTAATTTCTTGGTCTTCTTTTCAGGGTCTTTCCAGCGGGAACCACGCACTCGCCTAAGTCCTCGTCCCAAATGCCACAATCACCACCATCACAGTCAAACACATATCCATCAACTTCCAGGCAATTGAAATTAACTCCCCAGGTACCATCGTCACACCAGCCATCTCCGTGCCAATCTGTTATTATCCCATCACCATCAAGATCTGTGCAGCTCCCATCATCCTGATCAGGATCATAATCGCAGCAATCTAATCCCCAAGGAGCATAGGCCGTACACTCAGGGCTATTATTTTGAAAACATGTTCCGCTGCAGTCCCTTCGGCAACTGCACGCACCTGCCTCACCTAATTCACTATCCCAAACGCCACAATCACCGAGGTCGCAACTAAATTTCTCACAACTAAAATTCACTGTACCTTCCTCATCACAGGTTCCATCACCAAGCCACCCTAAATAGTCAAGATACGAATTCTCACCGGTACAATCCCGACTTGTATCAGATATATCAATGTTTAAGGTGTAATCCACAAAGGAAGTGTCAGACGCAAACTCCGAACAGGCACCGCTCCAATCCAGGCAAGCTTCGGAAGCTAAAGATGTTAGGGCATCAAAGTTTTCCTGACCCCAAATTTGCGTTAGATCGCAATTGTCAATTACCTCAGTTAGATATTTGTTGCAGGTGACAGATGGGTCCATACATATGCTGCCCGGGGATATCTCTTGGTAATCAAAACAGTCGCAGGATTGAACTCCGGGGTCCGAAATACAGTCTGGTATATCACATAGACTGTTATGGGTTATTACAAAAATATTGATATCCTCCAATGCGTCACACACTGATGCCGGGAAAGATGAAAAACTATTATTGTTGATAGCAAGGGAAGCAAGGTTTTTATTTTTCCATAGGGCTTCAGGAACGGATCCGACAAATCTATTTTTTTCAAGGTTAATTTCCGTCAACCGATCCAAATATTTAATTTCATCTGGGATGAGGGTTAGATAATTTTTATATAACTTTAGTTTATTTAAATACTGTACACCTTTAATCTCAATTGGAATTTCGTACAGATAAAAACCATCTTCATCGTGATAAGGTACTCCACCCTGGTGATATAAAGTTCTCAATCTGCCATCTGTCCATGTCTGATGCCCAACATGTAATGGGTCCATAGTTGGGGAAGGTGAATAATTTCCATAACCTTGCGAATTATCTATCAATTTTTGAAGGAATAGTATGTCCCTGTCATCATATCCATCATTATTCTCATCGATCAATTCGGCCGACTCTGGTTGTAATAATTGATCACAGGATGGAAATAAAAAAATAAGACTCATTATAAATCCTATTGAAACAATTTTAAGGATGGGTATTGATTTAAGCATGTGTTATCCTGATTATTTGGTTTTTTATATGAGAATTGATTAGTAATTACAAGGATGAATTTATTATAATTGTAATGTAATATTC
>CAZOUJ010000002.1:25436-30125 GCA_964582955.1 uncultured bacterium | reverse complement strand
AGGCCGGAAATGAGGTACCATCCTTCATCAACGTTCAAAATGACATTGTCAATTGTATTCCCAGTAAAATTCACCACACTCTCCTGGGACATCCTCAAGAGATAACCTTCACTCACTCCCAAGGTTTCCACGGGAATATAAAGATCGGTGAAAGCGAAAAGGGTCCCTTCAATGGCATCGGGAAACAGTAGCTGGTAGTCTGTCTCTTCACCATCCAGGGGCAGACCCACCATGTTCCATCCTTCGTTGTAAGCAATCTCCATACCCATACTCAGAATGTGCCGGATTAGTACCCGGTTGAAAGACGGCGGAAAACTGTATGTATCCACTTCCTGCATGTCCACAGTGAACAGTACGCCTCCAAAAGCATCGGTCAGGGTGAACAAACCTTCTCCTAGTTCTTCATGATCCCAGGCCAGGGTTACTTCCTGTGTCTCTATATCAGGCTGTATATCTACTGCCCATTCAGTAATATAATCTGCCTCTGGAATGGGACGCATATCAATGTAAAATCTGTCATTCACAATGGAATTATAAAGAGCTACATCCCAGGCCGGTGGTGGTGGTGCCGGTGGGGCATACAGGTCAATCCAGTAGTCATATCCATCCGTTACATCTGGAATCATACCAATTTTTAGCTCCCTAAGTGTGGAGCCTGCATCATCAGATACAATTAGTGTAATAAAAGGAGGCAAAGTAAACGGTACGGTTGATTCAATCCTTTCCGGTGCACCATTCAACTGCCCATCATTATTCCCTGACGTGGCATCAAAAACAATTTCCCCGCTCTCCTCATTAAGTCTCCAGTATCCAGAAAGCCCCTCAGAAGCCGGGTCTATCCGGTCGTACATGTCCATCTGGATATCCTGGGCGTTCCGGGCATAATTCCATACCCGCACTTCATCTATAATACCAGTAAAATATATTTCCTCGAAGGGTGAAGCTCCCACAGTCAGTCCTGCCCCTGTTGCTTCTGCCAGTGAACTACCACAGGTTTGACCCGTATAAGCGTTGCCATCTAGGTAAGCTGATATGATTCCACTGGAATAGGTTAAAGCAATATGGTGCCATGCTTCAAGTTGAAGCTCCCCATCTCCCAAGATGAACACATTGTCCCCACAGGGGTTTTGTATCGTGACCTTGAGATTTCCATCAGAGTTAATACCCAGTTCAACATTCCTGGCAGCAGTGCTTTCCGCAGGCTGCACCAAGGTTTCAGATCCACCAGGAGGTGTCCAATAAAGCTGTGCAACGGCTCCGCCCCCATTCTCATAATATTCCATGACACACTCATGCAATCCCTGAGTTAAAACCCTAGTACCGTACTTGCTTGTGGGGCCCATATCAAACCAGTGATCAATGACCAGTTCACCATCGATGTAAAGCCTCAGTCCATCATCTGTATGGGTCCGGAAGTCAAATTCACCCTCGGAATCAGCAAAAATAGTTCCTGTCCATCTCACTTGGTAATCATTATTAGGAATGGACGGATCAGGGCTTCCATTTCCCCAATTAAAATCAATAACATCATCAAATCGAGTAAGAATCAGGTCCCCAAAGGATGGAGATCCTCCACCTACACCGGAGGAATAGTATTCTCCGACAAATGAAGATGGGTCTACATCCAAAACGGAGTTTGACAGCAGGACCTCATAGGGAAAGCCAAAAACCGATGGTTCCGGATATACCCAGGAAGAAACAGTAAAAGTTTCAGAACCCAAATCGAACACACCGTCAATTTCATTTCCTATCATTGTAATGTGATCGTCCTCTCCGTCAAAGCGTATTGCCTGACCCGGGCCGAAAAACACATAGGTACAGCTACCATCATCTACAATGTTCCCCACATCATAGTTATCTGCTTCGGGGTCGGTGCAGCCTGAGCAGGTGGAGTTGTCTCCCTCACAGGTTCCACAATCATCAAGACCTCCATTCTCAGCATTGGGGTTATCCGAACCCACACCGATATATCCTTCACAAGCAGAAGGACCAATATATCCTTCGTAATCTTCATCAGTGCAGATAGGTGTCCATTCTCCGCACTGTCCGTTGCAATCAACATAGATGTTTTCACCTCCGCACAATCCGCAGTCATCTATGGGGTCGGAGCAGGCTTCAATTACCACCTCAGCAATATATGGATCACTATCCAGACCGTAACTGCTAGTGACCACAAGACTTACATAGTATACACCCTCGGATTCATAATTATGAATGGGAGAAATTTCATCAGAAATATTTCCATCACCAAAATCCCAATCCCAGGAAATCAGTTCAGAGTTGATGATCACCGAAAGATCTGTGAAAAATACCGTATAGTTATCCACCTCAAAATCAAACAGTGCCATTGGAGGTTCCAGTCCATCGGGGAGTATATTGATAACCGCTGCCTGGTCCTGATTGAACCCGCCCATGGAGCCCAGGGAAAAATAACCATTGCTGCTGCCACCCCATCCCCAGTTACAGTGGAACAGGTCACCATCGTAACCATCCACGTTCCAGGCATGACCGGCACCTCCACCATCCTGATAGGCTCTGTAGATCATGGGCCAACCGTTTTCAAGCTGTTCAACAAGTAGGCCTGCCCACTCTGAATCGCTAAAATTGTTTCTTGAAGCACAGGTAATATCCTGATTATAGTTAAAATTTTCCCGCAAGGCTATTTTTGCATTCAATCCACTGTAACACACAAAAGCTCCTGATGCGTTCTGCCCGTAGTCCATATGAACGGAAACACCAGCATGAAAAAGCAATAATTGAGACGCCTCAGTTGCAGAGTTGTCCTGCATATTATCGAAATCATAGACCGTGTTTCCAAAATCAGCATAAATATTTCCATAATCAGGATCATAGTAAGCAGTATATCCGCTCCCCTCAACAGGATGGCTCCAATAGTACATGACCTGCCCCATGGCAACAGCTACACAACCTACCAACGCATTGCCCGGACACATATCATTCCACGCGCCTCCCTGGTTCCAATTTGCTGTAATAAGGGGATCAACACTCCTAAGATCTCTGTCAGGAGAAACAGAATCACTCAGGTAGTTCTCCCAAATTAACGTTATGGGCTCAGCGGCAGGAATATTTTGCGTTTTGACATATTTAATGTAAGACCGAATATTGTCCAGAAAAGCTTCCAGTTGGGTAGGCAGGGTGTCAGGGGTAAGATCATTGATGAAACTGTAACCGAGAATGGGTGTAATTCTGTCATCTGCAGAAATAAAGGCAAACCCTGAAGGTTCGAAATTCACAATGTAGAAAAATACTGTGCCATTGTCCTCATCTATTAATATATTTTTTAGGGATTCAATCTGATCATTTTTATCTCGTTCGAGGACCAGGTTTAGCGCTATCTTTTCTGCATCGCTGAGGCTAACGGGTTCAGAAAATAAAAGTCCAAAGAATAAACAAAATAAAAAAATGAATTTATTATTCATAGAATCAAATTAATATTAAGCATCCGTTGATTTTGAATCAAAAAATAGTTAAAGGATTTTGTGGTTTATATCACAATGAATAAAAATGCTATTATTTTATCAATGAAGGTACATCTCTGCAAATGTTATCCCAATGGTCCAAAATCATTCCCATTGCTTTTTTCCAGCATGTTTTTTTCATTGTTTTCTCCTATTTTTATTTTAGCATTATTACTTTACCCGCTCTTGTGAATTCTCCTGATCTTAGTCTAAAAAGATAGACTCCTGCACTGACAGCACTGCTGAAATCATCAGTGGCATCCCATGTTACAGATTTGTAGCCGGCTTCTTGTCTGCCGTCCACTAACTGTTTTACATGTTTTCCCATCATATCGTAAATATCAAGCTTTACCCAGGATCCCTCCGGAATATCATAGCGCAATGTTGTTACCGGATTAAATGGATTTGGGTAGGCAGGGTGTAAGGCAAACTCAACAGGAATCCCCGGAACTACCTTTTTCAGTGTCATGGTGCTCAAGGAAGTTTCAATCAACAACTCATCCTGTGATGATAATGGATACTCTTCCCCTGTTTGGTTATTGACCAATATCCAATTTTCATCCAGGCTTCTATCCGGAAACGTAAATGATATCCGAAGAGGATAAGAGTCATTAAGAACAGTTAATTCCCCTCCTGATACCGCGTACCGGGAGTCGTCCTCGAATCGAACATCAAATCCGGTGGAAGGTGGCAACGGTGGAACTGAGAACATGGGTCGATCTACTTCTGCTACAGAACCTCCGGTGTATAATTCTAGAGTCTTTCCGTCCGAATTTCTGAATCGAATTTTTGTGGATTGAGAAATGTACTGGTCCCTGATCGAGCTTCTCTGTTTTGCCCTGTCAAGAATTGAAGAAAGGGTGATAGCTCCATCTTCGGATGAGCGAACCCAGTATCCTTTTCCTGGTTCAAAGATATCTGTGTTGAAATAGGATCCGTTAAAACCATAGACCGTTCCTTCATAAACCAAACCATCAGGATCCTCGAGAGAAGCATCTTCTGATGGGCCGGAAACAATGTTCCAACCCTGAACTACGGGTACAGAAATTTCATCAAACATCCCGCCGGTAAATTCGACCGTGCCACTTTCCTGTAGCCTCAGCCAGTATCCTGTACCATTTTCAAGTTGATCTACCCCAGTGTAACCACCATCAAATGAGTAAAGTGTTCCATTAATTGCATTTGGGAAAATAAATTGATAGATGGAATT
>CAZOUJ010000002.1:0-25426 GCA_964582955.1 uncultured bacterium | reverse complement strand
CCATCAAATGAGTATAAGGAACCAGAAAAAGCAGTTGGGAATAAAGACTCATAGGATGAATCCTCTGTTTCTACTGGGAGACCAACCAGGTTCCAGCCTGAAATGTATTCCGTTTCAACCGTACCCTGTCCTCCACCCTCAATGACCACTTCTGTCACTTCTTCAAAGAAAAATTCGCCTCCTTCTGCAACCTGTACACCATCAACAAGGATTGAATATCCACCATTCCCAAATTCACAGCACATTCCATCTCCAAAGGTATCATATACGGTTACTTGATATGTCCCTGGTGAGGCGCAGTAACTATGCGTACCTCCTACCAAATAACCACCGGACATATAATTGTTCACATTATCTGCATCATTAATAGTCCAATATGTTTCCTCAGGGTAGTTATCAAAACTCAATGAAATTTTTATTTCACTCCCGGTGTTACAGGGGGTACAGGTACCGTTATCAATCATTGCGTCCGGGTCATAGTTATCTGCCCAGGGATCAGTACACCCGGACCTTTCCCAAGAAAAGGGAAAATCGTGGGCTTCTCCATTAAGTAAAATTCTAAATGCGTATTCCCCTGGCGGAGTATTATCTACAAACCTCCCACCATACCACCACCAAAAAGATGAGTAATCTCCATTAGGAGTAATTGTTTGCAAATGGTCAACCTGCCCATTTGGGTTAACTCGCTGAAAATAAAAAGAGTTTCCTTGGAGAACATCCCTGAAATATCCTGCAAGATAACCATATTCATAATTCATAAAATGATCGCGGTAGTTTAGTATGCTTGGTTCAGGACACTCCATCCACCAAGACCGCATCCCATATGTCCCACCTCTCTGGAGAGCTGTTTCACGGTAGGCATGCTGATCCTCCCAGTGTGACTCATCTATATCATTACAGGTGCCCTGATATGGATCCACCACAAACCCACCCTCATCCCTTACCTCAAAATGAAGGTGAACCCCACCAGAATTCCCCGAACTACCCACCAACAATTTCTATCATAGCTTCCATCAAGCTTGTCAATGATCGTGCCCGGCGCGGCAGCAACAATAGCCACCTCCTCATTGTCCATCATATTCCATGAGTGGGGCCATAAATAATAGTCTGTTCCATTGTGCCCGTTCCAAGTTCGTCCATAGCACATATAGTCATGCGATCCTGTTCCAGAATTATGGTCAACAAATCCAGCAATTGCCCAGTAATCATTAGCATTAAAATTTTCAGTGGGTGCCAAGGGCCAGCTGAAATCTGTGGGTACACGGCTCGGTGTTTCCGGTAAGAGCCCTTGCTCCCTCAAATAAGCAATGTTCTCATCCAGCCTTCTCATGATCTCCACTTCCTGTTCCTGTGTCAGACATTCGCCAGAAGACATCTCACCATCTCTGATTCCAAACCAGCCGGAATTCGTTTCAGGATCATAACCCCAATCCCCTTTTTCCAGCATGTCCTCGCTGAACATTCTAAATGGCGGGTGATCATTTTTGTTAGGCTTGGACAAAGTGTTATCTGCTGATGTGATAGACATCATCAATGTAAAAGCAGATATGTTGAGCACAAGAACGAATGATTTCATAAAAGACCTCCTTATAATTGATTGGAAAAATGAGACAAACATCTGATAGAACCTAAACAATGATTCTTGATTAATCAAAATCTTGGTTTGTTCCTTCAATAATATTTTGAATATAATTGTTCAATATTTTAAAAAAGATTAATGGCGAACCGAATCCATCCAGCAGTTAGTATAAAATAGCAGATATAAAATACCTTTGACCGGTGGGGAACGTAATTGGACGTAAATCGAATGAAACTGTGGATGGTTTTAAATATTACATATCCCCAGGCAAGATATATATCAAGGGTGATTACACTATCAGTAACAAACAACAATACACACAGTAGATAAAACAAAATAGGCTGTTCGGTAAAATTTTTATAATGATCCCTTGCAGCCTTAAGATAATCCGGAGCATCACCCTCATACAGCCGGAAATACCGGTATCTAACCTCACGGGATTTAATCGCCTTATATACATTGGCAATTAAATGAACATGAGCATAAAGATGAAGGCCCACGATCGGCAAAATGGGATAAATGATTTGAATGTTGTCCATGATTCTTTTTAGTTCTTTTTCCCTGATTCCTCCCAACCAAAATAACCATAGCTGTCAAACAGTTGAATAAGGCCATTGTTTTTATTATCAGCACCAAGGTAGCACCTGTTTTCACCAAATTCATTGTTCAGGGTGAGTGTTCCCCCATCATTTGTGTCCGGAACCAGACCACCGATGATCTTATCCTTAGCATTGTACAGAGTGACTGAGCCCCCATTGGACTCACACCCTAAAACAATTTTGGATTCATTCTCTGTATCATCAGTTCTTGATATAACTACCTCTACCGAACCGGCATTGGCATAAAGATGAAGAGCAAGCCTCCCCGTTTCTCTATCAACTATTTGGATTTCGTTTGTTTTGATCACATCTGGGTATCCCTTTGCTCCAAGGAAAAGAAATGCACTTGCAATCAGACATGCACCTGAAATAAATCCTAAGCTGTATTGTTTCATAGTTTTATCCTCATAAATATTATATTAATTATTGATGAAAAATATTATCCATCATCACACTGAGTCGTGTCCTGATTTCCAATAATATCTTCAATACATTCCGGATAGGGTGGACAAAATTGATTGTTCTCCAATTCAATTATTACGTTGTTAACATCAACATTGCAAATAGATTCCGGGATGTTTCCACTTAACTGGTTATCACTCAGTATCAATACTTCAAGATGTTCAAGATCAAACAGGGATTCAGGTATTCCATCTGTCAATAGTGTATTGGAGATTAGGAGTTCTCTTAACTCTGTTAGACCCCCTAAACTATCTGGAAGAGTTCCTTCAAGAGGGCACCCCTGACAAAGGAAATTAACTAATCTGCCCTCTTCCCACTCCGGTTCCTCCATTATGACCAATACGCTTGGAGAAATATTTCCAACCAATTCCTGAAGGATCGCAATATCTCCCGGGTGGTAACAAATGTCGTCAATTTTAAGATAACCTTCGGGGCACCAATATGGAATATTTGACTGAACAAAAAATAAAATATTCAATAGCTCATTACTCGGATAAAAATCCTCATAGAGTTGTTGATCGTTATTGTTCAATAATACAGTGATTTCCATATTTATTTCTGTACCTTGATTTGAAGTTTCCATCAGATCTGATATATTAGTATCACTCACAAAAATACTTTCGAGCATACTAAATGTATTTTGATTGGATTCAATATCTCCTTGTACTAGATAGCCCAATACATCGTTTTTACTTATGAATCCATCATCAAAAGAAGATACTGTGAAAATATATTTTGATGTATCCTTCGTTATATAAAAATATGCATTTATCAGACCTGTGCTCTCAAAAGTGAGTTTTACAATTTCAAATACACAGGACCCATCATCGATGGTTGCACTGTCTGAAAAGTTCACTGCAAGGTTGTTCACGCATCCATAACAACCATTATTCCCTTCGCATATACCGCAATTATCGTATTCGGCACTTCCTCCAGTTGTGCCGGCACAGTCCACTTCCTGTTGGAGCTCACTGCATGAACAAAACAAAAGTAAAACAAATGAAAGGAGTTTTTTCAACTATGTAAACTCAACCAGTTGGGAAACCAGATGGTCATACTCTTCTCCCAAATGAACGTAACACCGCATCCAAGGGCTCAAGTTACCATTATCATCTGGAAGAAACCGCCACACGTGCCCAGCACCATCGAGATCTTCCGCTAACAAAACATCACCCGGTTTTATAATGGTGATATGCCGGGATTTATGAACCTCAACATCACAACTTTTGAACTCAAGGCATCCCCCAAGGGTAATGACCAGCTGTTTCCTGGGAGCAGTGTGAGCCAATTTCGGCACCTCTCCTGCGGTTTCATCTGGAAGAGGTGTAATAGCAAACTGTAATCTCAAATCACCTGAATTATCAAACACATTGGGATTAACAAATAAGGATGAAAATAGCCCGACGGATCCCAGCCCAGTTTTTTCAATCAACGGAAGATACATTTTAGAAAACCGGGTGTGACCACTTTCATCGGTGTACATTCGAATTATTGGAAATTTTGAATTCATTATTATCTCCAAGAAAAATGTTTACTACGATAATTATTAAAAATAAACATTAAATTTTAGCGACAGAATAATAATGAAAGTACACACTAAATAGAGTATCAAATCAGACCAATATATTTCTATGAATATAATATTTTGGATACATCAATCCTTAAATTAACAACATGAGATAGAATAATTTATCTGATGAAAACAATGTAAAGTCGTAGCATATTTAATAGGTAAATGAAATATTAAAAAATGTCTAATTGGGAAAAAGCAGGAAAATTATCCTATTTTAAAAAAGGTCGTCAATGGTTGGTTAGTATTAATAACAGACCTATAGCACTATTCAAATATGAAAACAATTTTTATGCTATCAGAAATTCCTGTCTACACCAGGGATTTCCCTTAGCAGAGGGAAATGTAAAAAAATACATGGTTGAGTGTCCCCTGCACGGGTGGACTTATGACATTCGGAACGGAAAATGCCTAAGTACGGTAAACCGTCAGACGGACACTTACGATGTGCGGATCAGAGAAGAGTATGTGGAAATAAAACTGCCGGATAAAGATCCGGCAGGATAAAAGGTTTAACTTCTACAAAGGAAATTTAACTTTTGAAAAATTTTGAAAAGAATTTCTTAAACGAAGAGGGTTCTTCCTTTGGTTCATTTTCAATTAATATTTCAAAATCTGTTTTATCACTAAGGATTTTCACGATGTCTTTTCCGTTTATATCTTCATCGTTATAGGTTACTGTTGCTGTACTAGTTTCAAAATTAACATCGCACAATTTCACACCATCAATTCCATTTAGTGCGGTCTTCACCTTAGTTGGGCACCCAAATTTGCAAGACATTCCCTTTACCTTAATGTTGGCTGTTTTTTCACCAGCAAATACAAATGCTGCTAAAGATAATAATAATATACATTTTTTCATTTTTTACTCCTTAATAGAAAAGCGTTTGTGTTATCGGTAGGAATTTGCATTAATTTTTAAAATAATCCTTGGATTTTTTTATAAGGATAATAGGGGTTTGAGAAGTCCTAAAACTACTATTGGTTTTTTAGCCTGGGTAAAATAAACATCCAGGCAACACCCAAAATAAGCCCCAGCGCTTCATTGGTCGTTTCATCAAAAATATGCATTATCTCAGTATCTTTATTATGCAGGGATAAATAAAAAGAGAAAAACAAATAGGCTGGTAGTATCCATAGAAACCACCTATTGCTATAACCCATAAGGAATAAAAATGATAATAAAGCAGGTATTGAATAGGTTACTATCCAAATGAATGGATCAGGATCATTTATCTGGAGCCCTGCAAACACCATAAATAATAAACCAACCGTTAGTATAATTATATTTTTGAAATTATACATTTGGCTATACTCTCAATCTATTATTTACGAATCTCCTAGAGATTAATGGATACATTCGCTTGGAACCTTAGAACCATCTTCCAGAATAGCCCATTTCCAGATGGGAACCCGTTTCTTAAGTTCGGCGATAAAATGGGTCATGGCATCTAAACCTTCTTTTCGGTGCCTAGACCAAATCACCACATGGATACTTGTCTCTCCAACATTCACTTTTCCAATGCGGTGCCTACAAAACAAGTCACTGATAGGGAATTCCTGGGCAGTTTTATTTGCCAATTGTTTTAGCTCTGTTTCTGCCATCCCGTCATATTGTTCATATTCCAGATAGGTGATCTTTTCTCCCCGTTCCGTATCCCGTACATGACCATTAAAAATTAATTCGGCTCCATTTTCCTTTCGGTCATTATCAAATGAAAAAAAATCAATGGGTCCTTTTACAATTTCAATCTTTACCATTTATCCGCCCTGTACCGGTGGGATGAATGCAACTTCATTTCCATCCTTGAGCACTGTTTCTTCAGGAACATACTTTTGGTTCACAGCCACCCGTAAACTCACGCCATCCAGTTTCCCATCCGCTTTTTTCCTAATCAATTTGTCTAATCCTGCTGTGGTCGTTCCAGCTTCTAATTCCAATATCAGTTCATTGGTTCCTAAAGCATATTTCACCTGGGAAAAACATCTTACTTTTACCTTTATCATAATTCGATTGTTTGAATTGTATGGTTTATTCCATCATAAATAAGCAGTTTCCCAATCAAATTTGGTTTAATACCTATTATGAGTTTTACGGTTTCGAGCGCTTGTATATTGCCAATGATACCTGGGAGCATGCCCAACACACCAGCATCAGCGCAGGTATTCCCACCGGATGGCGGTTCGGGAAATAGTTCACCGTAGCTTGCACTTCCATTTGCGTTCAAAACTGCGACCTGCCCTTCATAGCGGTATAACCCGCCATAGACCATGGGCACATCTGCTTCCTTTGAAAACCGATCAATCGATAACCGAGCCGGAATATTATCAGTCGTATCTATCACAATATCTACATCACTTACAAAATCCAAACCATTGTCATCATTAAAAAATTTATCAACTATTTCAACAACTGCATCCCTATTTAATTTTTCCAATTTTTCTTTGGCTACCTGTACTTTCATTCGTCCAATATCTTCAACACCATACAATGGTTGTCGATGCAGGTTAGAAAGTTCCACTTTATCTCCATCGATAATTTTCAGTTCTCCAACCCCTGCAGCTATTAGAGATTGAGCAACAGGGCATCCCAGTCCACCCATGCCAACGATACCGACTGTTGCATTCAAGAGTTTTTTCTGTCCGTCCAATCCAATCTCCGGCAGGACGGTTTGCCGTGACCAACGGCTTAAATCTTCCTTTTCCGATAGAAACGAATCCCAGGCCTGAACTCCGCCTAGAAGACTGAATGCATTCTTCAATTCCTGCTCAATAATAATTCCTTCGGTCACAATTCCGAATTGACAAATCAGTACTGATTCATTTTCTATAATCGGAATGGAGTCCACCTCAGCAATAATGGGTTCCAAGCCAACAAATGGGAATTCTGCTCTCTGTTCTGAAGGACGGATATCTACCACTGTAAAGGATTTTCCCTCATCCACCCAATGTTGCAATTCCTGTGGGGTTAAAATCATTGTAAATTTTTCCAGGGCAAAATATTAACATGAATCTCATCCCCCGCTTGCAATGGAATCTCACCCGATCCTGATCCAAGTATACAGTTGGCTTCCAAGGAGGATGAGAGCATGTGGGACCCGATTTTTGTGGCTGGTTTGCAAACCAGTTTTCCATCTTCCAGCCATGCTTGACCAAATAAATATCTGTGTTTCAATTTTTCCCGTGGAAATGGTTCAGCCAAAATACCAGTTTTTGGTTTTGAATCCGGAATCCCCATCATATTTTCCAGAACGGGCCAGACCCATTCCATAAACCCGATATAGGATGATACGGGATTTCCAGGCAGACCAAAAATCAAGGTATTGTTTCCGGTACCAAAAAAGAGCGGCTTTCCCGGTTTTTGAGCCACTTTCCAGAAATGTTCATTTACACCTAATTCCATGAAAACATCCCTCACATAATCAAACCGCCCCATGGAAACCCCGCCAGAAGAAATGATTACGCTACAGGTTTTCAATGCCTTGGATAAAAAAGATCGCAGTGCGTCCTTATCATCCTTAATCACGTTGCGCATGGTGACTTCACCTCCGGCCTTTTCAACTAGCTCCGCAAACACAAACAGATTTGAATTATAAATTTCCCCAGACCTAAGTTCATTGCCTGGCTCTACCAATTCATCCCCTGTACCAAAAATGGCAACGCGCGGTTTTTTTGCCACAGAAATATCTCCATATCCAAAACAAGCCAAGATACCAATTTCACTGGGGGTGATGCGAGTCTCCTTAGAAATCAAAATGTCCCCCTCACGAATTTCTTCTCCTTTTTTTCGAATATGTTTTCCGGGATGTGCGTTCAAATATATCTGAACTGTTTCCTTATCTGAATATCCACTTGTGTCTTCCACCATCACCACTGTATCAGCACCAGCAGGTATTTCCGCTCCTGTCATGCATTGAATGCATTCACCCTGTCCAAGCGTTATCTCACTGGGAGAACCAGCAGAACTGATACCTACCATCTGAAGTGTCACAGGGTGTGACTGGCTTGCCCCTTGCGTATCGACAGCTCGCAAGGCAAACCCATCCATAGCTGAGTTATCAAACCGTGGCATGGGGAAAGTAGCGGTGACATTCTGGGCAAGGACCCTGTTCTCTGCTTGAGTCAATGGAACCTTTTCCAATTCTAATGGAAAAATATAGTTTTTAATAATGGATTTTGCTTCCTGAACTTGTATCATAAAATATCCCTAAATAAAAAAATAACAGCAATAACAACGACAGAACCCATAACATTTTTTATTAATTTCGCATCAAAACTAACAGCACCCAGGTAAGAACCTCCAAATCCGCCAACAATCACAGCACCTACCAAAGGCATGATAAAATCTGCATCAAACGTACCTGATTGTGATCGAGCAATTACACCTACTAATGAATTCACCCAAATGAACATAGCGCCAGCTGCTGCAGCTTCCTTCTCTGACCCAAGTCCAAACATGATGATGAGCGGTACGAGATAAATTCCACCGCCAATCCCCACTGTTCCAGCGATAAAACCTAGAACCCCTCCCAGTCCAAAAATAAATATCCATTTTGGAATTCCGCTTATCTGAATTGATAACTGTAAGTGGTCTGAAACATATATTCTGACGATCACAAAAATTAGTGTTATAAGAAGTATAATCTGAAAAAGGATCTTGGGCAAGGCTAGCAATCCTCCTAAATAAGCCATGGGAATAGACGTAACTAAGAATGGGACAATCAAATTGATTCTACCGTAGCCATTTCGCCAGAAATTCATCATACCAATAAAAGTCACAAACAAGTTCAGCGTAAGAGAAGTGGTTGGGATAATTTGGTAACTGATTCCAAAAATCATCATGAGCGCCGTGTAGGAAGACCCACCACCTAGTCCAACACTGGAATAAATAAAAGCAACCAGTACAAACAATAATGGGAGCAAATATTCCATTAATGTTTTTCACCTTTCATCATATGAAATGAATGAAAAATGGTCGGTATTAAAATCTTTATCGCATCTTTTACTGCTCCTATGCTTCCCGGGAGACAAATAATAATTGCACCATTCACAATGCCTGCGGTTAAACGAGATAACATTGCAGTTTTGACTTTTCCCCGACCATAAGCATGGAGCGCTTGTTCCACACCAGGTAGTTTGGAATCAAATATTTTTTCCATTATTTCAATGGTCAAATCCCGTGGACCGAGTCCAGTTCCACCAGTAGTGATTATTAATTCTACACCATCTTGGACCCAACCTTTAATTGTAGTACCAAGTTCATCCGAACCGTCCGGTAAAACTATTTGGTTGTCAATTTTACAACCACAATCGGAAAACTCATTGATTAATAAAGGTCCGGATATATCTTCATATTTGCCTGAAGCTACACTATCACTCAAGGTAATAACACCAACCTTCGGTCGATATTCTACCGCGTGGTTTGACTTTCCGCCTACTTTTTCCACGAGTTTAATTTCAACGATGGTCATGGTATTATCCAGAGCCTTACACATATCATAAATGGTCAATGCGGAAATAGAGACAGCCGTCAGAGCTTCCATCTCCACGCCCGTGGCTTCTTTCGTTTTTACGATGGACTTTATCATAATACTTTCCGTTTGAATGTCGAATTCAATATCCACAAAAGATAGGTTCAATTGGTGGCACATGGGAATGAGTTCAGATGTTTTTTTTGCCGCTTGAATACCAGCTATTTTCGCCGTGGTTAAAACATTTCCTTTCGGAATTGAATCATCCATGATTGCTGACACGGTTTTCGGAAGCAGGGTAATTCTCCCTTCTGCTTTTGCTATCCTGATGGTGGGGACCTTATCAGTCACATCCACCATTTTGACATTACCCTTTCTATCTAAATGTGAAAATTCATTCATATTATCCCCCTATTTGGGTCATGGACTCTCGGTTTTTATTTCCTTGACTTTGGGCTTTCCATCCGTCCTTATATTTCTTCCCCATTGTGTCCCAAATTATTTTTTTAATCCCTTCATCAGTTACATTATTCCGCAAAGCATCCCTAATATTCGTTTCCTCCTTACTATACAAGCAGTTCAACAGTTTTCCATCAGCGGTGATGCGTATGCGATTACATTGGCCACACAAGTTTCTGGAATATGAAGGAATAACAGCTACTTTTCCCTTATGCCCTTTAACTTTAATAATATGATGCTCCGTTCGAGACCCTTCAACAGGTATCAAATCTCCAATTTGATTTTTTAAATCAGAAACTATCTGTTCTGCTCGATAAAATTTTCCTGTTTTCCAGATTTGATGTGAATCGAACGGCATAAGCTCAATGAATCGTACGGTGATGTCATTTTCTTTCGTTAGTTGAACAAAATCCAAGAGCTCATCATCATTAAAATCTCGCATGGCAACCACATTCACCTTGGTGGATGGTATGTAAGATTGAATAGCTTTCTTGAGACCATTTAATACCAGGTCTAAACCATCTCTCCTGGTTATTTTTTTGAATTTTTCAGGATTCAACGAATCCAGACTAATGTTAATCCCAGTTAAGCCAGTATTCTCTAATTTTTTGATATATTTATCAAGCAACAGTCCATTCGTTGTTAAGTGGATTGATTCTATACCATCAGTACCCTTCGCAAACTGAATGAGTTCTGGTAGGTCTTTTCGCAACAGAGGTTCCCCGCCAGTAAATCGTATTTTGGATACCCCCATTCCGGACATTAGCTCAATAATCCGACAAATTTCTTCCGTTTTAAGTAGTCTTTCTTCGGTCCGGAAATGAATTCCTTCTTCCGGCATACAGTAAATACAACGGAGATTGCAATGTTCGTTTACTGCAATTCGGAGATAGTTAAATGTGCGACCAAATTGATCATTTATTGATGATTTCGCACTTGTTCGTTGCGAACCATTGAGTGGTTGGGTTTGTTGCTTTAGTATTTCCATTCTCATTCCAAGTCACCCCGATAACATATCGGGGATCGGGAGCAAATTCTGACATTTCTATCAGAACCGTACCGGCCTAACACCCTATCCGCACGTTAGCAGACGTAGGTGATTTGGCTAAAAGAATTATATTTAAATTATCTCATTTATTTGATATAAAACTGTTCTTTTTTTGGTGTTAAAGGTCTTCCCATCCAGATCGGTCTGCGTAGATCATCTGGATGTGTTTCTCGCTCTTTCGCCCAATTATTCCATTTTTTGAAATGCTCAAAGGATTTATTGGTATCTACAAAGACGTCCCCATATTTCTCATTGGGTTTCGGCTTGGAAATGCAAACTTTCTGCAACCAGCAATGTGCACCAGAAATGGGATCTGGATTCGTTGCATGGGTAATATTTTGGTGGACGCCACCATCCCTCCACCAAACACGATTTGTATCCGGATCATCCGTTTTCCAAGGTTCGACTCCTCTTACCGTTCTCATCTTCCATTTTCCATCACCCATTTTTTCAATATCAACCGTATTGGTCAAATACCGATTCCCTTTATCCTGCTGACGTCTCCACCTGCCAATATGATGGGAACAGGCAACCACGCCAGGTTTAATGGCTTCCGTTACCCATACCTTGTCCACGAACCAACCAATCTCAGTTGTAATTTTTAGCAGGTCACCATTGTCCACACCAAGACGTGCGGCATCTTTGGTATGGATCCAGATTGGATTTCGATGGGCAATCTCGGTAAGCCATTTAGCGTTGGCCGATCGGGAATGAATGTGGGTGGGTAGCCTGAAATTTGGAAGCAACACACATTCATTTTTATCCTGATCCATTTCACTCAAATGAACATGGCTCTTAATTCTGTATCCTGGGGTGGCGTGCTCTGAATAGCCAAAATCAACCATAGTTTGCGAATACAATTCCTGTCGTTTGGATGGAGTTGGAAAACCGCTATAATTCTTTCCGTCAACCTGGATACCAATTACCTTATCATCTATTTTTATCTGTCCATTGGACTGGACGATTCCTTCAGATCCTGTTAATTCTTTTTCATTGTTTCGATAAACGTTGTTCTCCACAAGAAAAGCCCCATACTTCCGCATATATTCTAACGCAGATAGACCTTCTTTTTCAGCCGCGTCTGATAATCCATTTGTGTGGTCGAATATGTATTGATAATATTCGTCTATATTGATTTTTTTACCTTCTCGGTAAGGACTCATAAAATGCTTACGGATACCAAGATCATCGTTCCTATCAATCCGCCAGGAAAGCTCTATCCAAAATTCATCTTCCTCCCACACTTCTCCCGGATTGACTTCGTGGGTAAACTCCACTTCTTTACCATCCCGGCGAGCCTTTTCACGTAATACAGGTTGACGAAAGGCAATCCACACACCGGCCTGAGTCTCATAGGAATTAATGTCATGGCGCTCCGAAGCATGCCCCATGGGTAAAACATAATCAGCGAAAAAGGCCGTTTCATTCCAGGTTGGCGTCAAGGCTATATGGCAGCCAACCTTTTCTTCATCGGAAAGCATCTCAATCCAAGTAAATCCATCCGGATAGGTCCAGACCGGATTAAATACTCGAGTGAAGTAGACATCCAGGGAACCACGGTTGTCTTTCAAAAGGTAGGGCAGAATTTCGCTCATTTCATAATGAGACAGGGTGTACTCCCTAGGCCAGTTCAGTTCATTCCAGGCATCTGGTCCCGGTGGCGAATCAAAGAATTCGGGATGAAATTTATTCCAGGTGCTGGGAGATGTCCCCCCTTCTGTGCCAATAGAACCAGTTAGCACATTTAGTAAATGAAGAGTGCGGGCAACTTGCCAACCACCCAAATTTCCGATGGATGCACCACGCCAAACATGTGAAGAAAATTTGCTGCCTGCTTTTCCCACTAACTGTGCCACCCGGACAATCTGATCTGCATCAATCTGGGCTTCCTGCGCAGCAAATTCCGGTGTGTATTCCGACCACTCTTCGCTCAACCGTTTAATGAATTGGTCAAACTTGATGGGATCATTTGGATGCAAACTCTTGAGATAATCATCCCAGTTCACCCAGTTTTCTAAATAATGTCTGTCGTACAATTCTTCATCCAAAATGATCTTGGCCATGGCCATAAAAACAGCCGATTCACTACCGGGATATGTGGGCATCCACTCATCCGCCATGGATGCTGTGTTGGACAATCGTGGATCAATAACAATCAGTTTGGCACCTTTCATCATTCCTTCCATAATCCGCTGGGCATGTGGGTTAAAATAATGTCCTGTCTCTAAATGGGACGATGCTAAAAGGGTCTCTTCTGCATTTGTATGATCCGGGCTTGGTAGATCATATTTGTGCCACATGGCGTAACCAGTGCGAGCGCCGGCTGAACAAATATTTGTGTGAGAATTATGACCATCCACTCCCCATGCTTTTAGAACACGTTCTGTATAACCTTCATGTCCGGGTCGACCCACGTGGTAAACGACACCATCTTTTCTTTTTCTGATAGATTTGGCAATCTTTTTTGAAATTTCATCTAATGCTTTGTCCCATGATATCCGTTCCCACTCACCAGAGCCCCGCTTCCCCTTTCGTTTTAATGGATAAAGAATACGTTCCGTATCATTGATCTGGTTAATGGTGGCAGGACCTTTTGCACAGTTCCTTCCACGACTGCCTGGATGGTGAGGATTACCTTCAAACTTTCGTACTTCATTGGACTCTTTATCAATATATGCCAGCAAACCACAGGCTGATTCACAATTAAAGCAAGTGGTTGGTACAATGGAATAACGCCGTTCCTTTTTTTCCGGCCAGGCCAAGGGGTCTAATTCAATAAAATCATCCCATTCAGTGGGATCAGGATATTTGTACAGCTCGCGGGGACCCTCCATTTTTTCTGACCAGTCTGGACGGTCTGATATTTTAGGGATGATTCCTATAGATTCTGAAAATGTTTCTATCCAACTACGTTTCATTTTTCTAACTCAATGGTATCATTTGCGGTACACGGATGCGTACAAATTCTGTTAATAAAATTCCTACCAATGCAAATCCACCAGCCAATATTGCACCAGCCCCAGTAATCATAGTTAGCATCATAATCGGGATAACACTACCACCAATAATTCCTGCCCAGAAATATTTGGAATAATAACCTTTTGTCATAAGATGAATGGCTTTCCTTGTATCCGGTGTATCGTGTGGTATTAGGATTTCTTTTGCAATAATGACCATATTAAAAACAACTCCCCATAATAACGCACTGGTCATCCATTCCGCTGTTTCCGGATCAATAATCATCATCACTACAGAACCAGCAATGAGAGCATGTACCAACATATGGATGGCAGACTGAATAGGTGTCTGCCATAGATCTCGTGCGCGGGCCTGATTAAACAAGAATGCAGTGTAGACAGCACCTAATCCTGCGAACACCATTCCCGGAATCCAAAGCCAATTCAATCCGAGTTGTAAGTAATTATCCAATAACATTAAGGAAACCAGTCCGCTAAATCCAGTAATAATATAAGCACCCCGAACCAACCAAGATTTCCACTGGGGACGAAGTAAGACATAAAGGAATCGATCCTGACGATCGATATCCTTTATCAATAATCCAGCTGTTAAACCCATGAAAAATAGCGTTGTAATTAAGCCTATCATTTCTGATTTTGCAGCCAAATTGCCATTCAATATATTCCAAGTAGACATCATAAGAAAGGTACCCGTAGCGATGGCCTTTGTCCAAACATACACTGGAACCTCCCATCCCCACAGCACACCCTTGCTCGGGCTATCATACACTCGACGCGCGCCTTGCGTGTCCACATCCTGCTGAATTTCTTTCGCAACATTATCTATGGCACGATGATCAATAGGTTTGCCCGTTTTGGCTGAATTTTCCATAGCCAATTGTACCAATAAATTTTCCGTATCCGCTTCAGATGAACGCTGGTCTGCATATTTTGCAAAATGACCAACACCAACCGATTGTTCGGACCATACATATTTTCCATCCTGAGCTGTAGCGTTAGGATCCAGCATTTCATTTGTACCATTTACATAATACAGATTGGGTTTTGTCATCTTTTCAGGCTTTCGTGTCATTGTTTCTTCATTTTCTACCAATTGGGATATTTTGGAATTGGCATCATCCAAGTCTCCAGAAATGATAGCTTCCACGGGGCAAACAATTACACAGGCGGGCTCGTAGCCTCTATCAATCCTATGGGCGCAATAGTTGCACTTGGCTGCAGTATTGGTATTGGGTTCAATATATAACGCATCATATGGACACGCCTGCATACAGGATTTGCACCCAATGCAACGGTCATTGTCAAAATCTACAATACCATCTGCTCGTGTATACAGGGCAGTGGTTGGACATATTTCTACGCAAGGTGCATCAGCACAATGGTTACACCGATGAACAGAAAATTCCCGTGTGCTTTTTGGGAAAACACCTTTCTCAATATATTTCACATGTGTTCGATTTACACCAATTGGGATATCATGTTCGCTTTTACATGCTACAGTGCACGCATGGCAACCAATGCACACCCTATAATCTATGACAAATCCGTAATTCAAGCTATCACTATTCTACTGTGTACGCCACAGTAGCGCACTCATTTTTTCCAAGGTCCATAATGTCAGCTTCATCAATTTCCACATCAACCCAACCTGTGTTTACTTTTCTTAATTCAACATAAAAATCCGGTGATTTTCTCATATTATCTTTTATGTATTCTGTGAATTTTTCAGGAGAATCAATGGCATAAACACCCGCATTATTATTAATAATTTTACCCAATTTTTTAACAATCACTAAATCATCATTTGCTTCTGTCCAATTCATAAAGTGCCCTGGTAATACATCCAAATTTTCATCGAGATTTTGCACTTTGTTTATCAGTGTGTCATAAAGCAACACAGACCACTCTTCAGCTTTACCACCAATGTCGGGACGACCAACAGATTGAATAAAAACGGTGTCACCAGAAATAAAATATCTATCGTCAACAATGTAACTGGTGCTCCCCGGTGTGTGTCCCGGAGTATGGATGACGCAAATTTCTGGTCCGCCCGAACCGATAGAATATTTTTCACCATCATTGACTTCACTATATTGAAATGATGATTTACCAAAATCCCCATTATGAGCCATGATTTCTGCGCCGGTCGTATTCGCAATTTGTTTACTGCCACTGATATAATCAGCTTGGAGATGGGTTTCAAAGGTTTGAACAATTTTTGATTCTTGATTATTGGCAAACGATTGATAAAATTCCAAATTGCGGCTTGGGTCAAAAATCACCATTTCACCTTTATAAAGTAGTCCATAATTACAGGATGCTTTACCGGGACGAATAAATTGAAAAAGCGCATAATCATCGGTTTTGGGATTGATTCGTTTTGGCGTCAACATATTTCCCCATGTTTTAATTCCGCCTGTTAGAAACGCAACATCTTCAAAGCCATGAGCCACCAATATTTCGCCAACATATTGGGCGGATCCTTCTTTAGCACAAACCACCTTCACAGGTTTTTCTTGAGATATTTTCGCAACCGATATATCTTCTTCTTCCATAAAATCGAAATAGGGAACATTCACCATTTTAAATGGAAATGGGCTTTCCACACTGAACCGACCAAAGTCATTTTCATTACGGACATCCAAAACGAGAATATCTTTCTTATTTGATAAGTAAAAAAATAAATCTTCAGCGGTAAATGAACTTACTGATAACATAAATTTCTAAAATAACTATTCCTTAAAAGGTAAGTTAAATTTCTATGCTTTTTTGATGAAATAAGCAAATTCACCACCTTCATCTTCCATTCCTAACACTTCATTTCCTGTCCGATTTCCCCATGCAAAAATGTCATTTTTTGAACCGGGATCGGTGGATATCATCTTAAGCACATCGCCACTGGACATTCCGTCCATGGTTTTTTTTGTTTTTAATACCGGAAGCGGACAGCTTAACCCCCTGCAGTCCAATTCCTGATTGAATTTTATATCACCCAAATTCATTATCTCCTTTTAATTAGCGATTTAATTATTTAGTCTAAAATGCGAAAAAAATCAAAGGAAATATTTAATTTCCATTTAATATTTATCGTTCAATTTAGTTCATTACTGATACTATTTTTACGATGAGAATTTAATCAATGATTACAGCTAAAGCATTTATACTTATAGGAGGGGAAAATAAGCGATTTGGTTCACCCAAATGGAAAGCTGTTATTGATGGAAAAACTGTTTTAGATCGTATTTGGGATTCATGTACGGAATTTGAAAACAGGTTTGTTGTTGGAAAAGAAAAACCGTCTGATTTAAATAAATCATTCATTCAGGATGAATTGAAACTTAATGCCCCAATCAATGGACTTTATACTGCACTTAAAAATGCAAAGACTGATTGGAATCTCCTGCTATCCTGCGATTTGCCATTGATTTGTTCAAAAGTATTTGAAAATCTGTGGGAATCAAAGTCAGAGAATTGTGATGCTGTAATCCCCATTTCCAATGGCAAAATGCAGGTTACATGCGGATTGTATCATAAACGAATTTTACCCAAAATGGAACATGAAATTCAAAAAGAAAATTATAGTTTATTCAAACTACTTGAAAAATTGAATCCAACTTTTGTCAAATTTGAAAATGACCATCGGTTTTGGAACATGAATACTAAAAAAGATTATAAAAAAATATTGTATATATATCCCGAACTTGATTTGTTCATCTACTGATCAATGTTGCTTATTTTCTGATATAGCATAGGGTCTAATATGTTTAAAAGAAATTTATTAGAAATATTAAGATGGGGGCTAAGATTACATGGCATTAGCCATTTTATTGAAGTTGTATCTGCCATAGGTGAAGGAGCTTATATAACCGCCTCAATAGCTTTCTTTTTTATATTTATAGAGATATTAGCAAGTTTTTATTTACCTAAAGAACACATTCACTTTAAACCAATTAAATCAGATGTACATAAAGAATGCGATGACGTTTAATTCTATAGATATTCTTTCTTCTCCAATTTGTTACTTACCTACATCTTTCTAAAAAAGCAGGGATGGGGTAAATTGAAGAGATGAAGAAAATATTTATTTTCTGTTTTTTCTCTTTATATGCCCACGATAAAAATATTTCTTTATGTCAAAGTATAAATTTCAATAAATATCATGACAAATTTCACCCAATTTCACATGTTTTTGTTCCAACCGGAATTGCTTATGCTCTGAAAATTGAAAAAGGGTGGGAAAGTACAGCGTTGACTTACATCTCAACAAATCTGGTTGACCTGGATCATTTGGTCGCCAATCCGGTCTATGATCCCAAAAGATGTAGTATTAATTATCATCCATTACATTCAGAAAATGCGATTTTTGGATACAGTATTTTAGCGCTGCATTCACAGACCAGAGATGTAGGTACTGGACTATTAATCCATATGGGACTTGATTACATAAATTGTGAATTGATGAAGAAAAAAAGTTTAAGTCAGACAAGTCCTATCAATAAATTTACCTTTTCACACTTTCTATTCTGGTATGGAATGGGGAAATATTCCAATCTTAAACCAGATGAAATGTTTGCTATATCCATGGTGTGGGAAGTCGCCGAACTCAAGTTACCTTTTCAGTTTGCTAAGGAAGACTGGAAAAACAAGACGGTTGATCTGATTTCGAATTATTTAGGATTTATGCTGGGAAGTGCAAATTAGTACTGTCTTTTGACTTTGCTGAATACCTGAGTTATTACTTACATTAAACTAACTTTAAATTCATAAAAGGAAACACAATGAAAAAATATTACTTTTTATCAATTCTTATAATTTCTACTATCAGCATTGCTCAAAACCCTATCGATAGTTTTCTATCTGGGAATAATACCTTTGTTCTAGTTGGAGATGTTTCCAATGAAATTTTTGAACCAAGAGACTTGGATTTTCATCCCACCCGTGAGAATGAACTTTGGGTGCTCAATAAAGGCGGAAACCCATATTCAAGTAATACCCAGTATATTGAAAATGTATGTGTTCCTCAAAACAGCAATGTAACGTTCACAATTTATGACTCCTATGGAGATGGAATTTGCTGCAGTTATGGAATTGGATCTTATGATGTGGATGTCTGCGGCTCAACAGTTGCTTCAGGAGGAAATTTTAACTATCAGGAATCTACATCCTTTAATGTGGGTACCTGCAACGATGGATGTGCAGGAAATGAAGTTGAATTAACCATCACCATCCTTACAGATAATTATGGAGGGGAAACGTCTTGGGATGTTGTAGATGAAGATAATGGAAATGTATATGGAATGATGGCCGAGGCTGGTGGTAGTAATGTACTTTTTTTCGATATAGGTCTGCCGGAGCAAACTTCTGAATACAGAAAAGATTCTTTCTCAGGTCACTTTATGCATACTGCCAGTGCTATGTCATTTGATGACCAAGGGTTTTTTGCAAATACAATTGATTGTCAGGATGGAAATAATAATTCAAACGGTTATTTTGCGGGACCTACCCTGTGGGATGCAGACTTGGATGTTTATGCTATGGTAAATCAAAATGGCCCCCTCTTGGGTAGCCATCTTGATATGCTCCATCAGAGTCCCTTTGGAGTGGGAATTGAATATGCCGGATCAGGAAATAAGTACTGGGTTTTCGATGGCTTTCACTCAGCTATTGTTAGATATGATTTTCAGAACCCACATCAATATGGTGGGGACGATCATTCTGACGGAAGAGTTTGGAGATATGGAGAAGTTACTGTTTCTAGAGAGCCCGGGGTCCCCAGTCACATGGTTCTAGATGAAACGACTGACTGGCTTTATGTAGCCGATACCGGAAATTCAAGAATTATCAGGTTTAATGTGAACTCCGGTAATTTTGCCTATAATCTAACCCCTTATGCTGAACCATTAGCCCAATATTGGATGATGGAAAATGCAGAGTGGGAAGTCGTTATTAATACCGGATTACAAAAACCTTCAGGTATTGATGTTTATGAAGACAGACTGATCGTAGGAGATTTTGAAACGGGTGAAATTATTATTTACAATATTTCGGGTGATTCACCAATGGAAATAGGACGATTCGAAACAGGATATGAAAATAACCTCATGGGTTTGGTGGTGGGGCCAAATCAAAATATCTATTATGTAAACTATCAAAGAAACGAATTGATTCGGGTCGAATCTCAGGGTGTGATTGATCTGACAATCCCATACTTGGAGGGTTGGAACCTGGTTGGACTTCCTCTAGAAGTAGAAAATCCCGATTATGAATTAATTTATCCTGATGCAATTGAAGAAACGCTTTATTCTTTTAGTGATGGATATACAACAGAAAATGAACTTATTCCAGGAGTTGGTTACTGGCTCAGATTCCCAGGGTCTGGGTACAGTGTAATTTCAGGTGTCCCTTTTAATGAAGTATTAATTTCCTTATCCGAGGGATGGAATTTAATGTCTGGGATATCTACTACTACATCTATTGAGAATATTTACGATCCTTATGATATTCTCATTCCGGGTACTTTGTACGAATGGAATCTCGGTTATATACAGTCGGGTGTTTTAGACCCAGGGAAAGCATATTGGGTACGTACCAATGCCGATGGAATCATTACCATTCTTGATAGCGGAAATCAAAGGAATATTACTGAGAATACGTCACTTCTTGATAATCAAAATTCATTTCAGTTTAAGACTGTCAATGGGTATAAGAGCACTTTATACTTTGGTATATCCATTCCTGAGAATGAATTATTGAGTTATAGTCTGCCGCCCCTTCCTCCAATTGGTGCGTTTGATGTACGGTTTGATGGAAACATGAGAGTTGTTGAGAATGGAGGGAAAATCAGAATCCAGAGTCAGGAGTATCCCATAACACTTTCCTATAATATTAAGAATGATGAAGAATATTCCGGTAATTGGATATTAGTAAATCCGTTCTCAGGTGATGAATATATTCTTTCCGGTATGGGATCTATTGAATTTGTATCACCTGTAAATGAACTCATACTATCTAAAGAGAATATTTTACCATCTCAGTTTACACTATCGCAAAATTATCCAAATCCTTTCAATCCTGTTACGAACATACAGTTTTTTTTACCGGAAGAAACCAAACTAATATTGGTGATTTACGACCTATCCGGGAGAATGATTATTAAATTGATGAGTGAAATAATTGAGAGCGGTAGCCACAATGTTATTTGGGATGCCAGGGATAAATTAGGGAATCCTGTGAGTGCTGGAGTTTATTTTTACCAAATTCAAACTAAATACTTTTCTCAAACGAGAAAAATGGTTTTATTAAAGTAAATTATACACACTAGTTTAGCGGGTGCTCTGGTTATATTTTTTACTGGTATCCTCATGGATTTTTAGTCAAGAAAAAATCGCTTTTGTATCGGACAGAAGCGGTATTGATGAAATATATATCATGAATATTGATGGGAGTGATCAGATAATTCTTTCGAGTAATTTTCATGAAAATTGGTTTCCTCAATTTTCTCCAGCTGGCTCACAAATTGTATTTGTTTCCCAACATCACCGAATAGGTGAAATTCAGATTATGAACACTGATGGTACTGGGAATTACCACTTGACTGAAGAAAATGGAGGGGACTATTCTCCTAATTTTTCTCCTGACGGAACTCAAATCGTGTTTGAAGCAAACCGGGATGTCGGAGAAAGTGAAATTTATATCATGGAAGTGAATGGTGAAAACCCAACTAACTTAACAAATGACTCTGCGATCGATCGGTTTCCTCAATTTTCCCCGAACGGGGAACAAATAATCTTTATTTCCAATCGAGATGGAAATTTTGAAATTTATATCATGGATGCAAATGGCGAGAACCCGACCAACTTAACAAATGACCCGGGAGATGATATGATGCATCAATTTTCTCCAAATGGTGACCAAATTGTCTTTGTGTCTAGCCGTGATGGAAATGACGAAATTTATATCATGGATGTGAACGGTGAAAATCAGATGAACCTTACGTTGAATGATGGAAGCGATTTAGCTCCAGCCTTTTCTTCGGTTGGTTCTACAATTATTTTTATTTCAAACAGAGCGGGGAATTACGGTATTTACACGATGGAGCCAGATGGTAGTAATTTAACCTACATGTCCACCAATTCGGACGGAGATTATTCACCTAATTATTCTCCGGATGGAACAAAAATTTTATATCAGTCTCACACCGATGGTAATTACGAAGTGTTCCTGATGAATTCAGACGGGACAAATCAAATAAATTTGACGAATGACACCGGAAATGACAAGGAACCCCGATTTCAACCTTATGTTGCGCTTGATTCAATTGAGCTTGAGTACATGGAGGATTGGAATCTGATTAGTTTACCATTGGGGGTAGAAAATCTATCTTACGATTTTCTATTTCCGGAATCCCTCCAGGGAACATTGTTTTCCTTCGATTCAACTTATGTACAACAAGAAGAATTAGAATTTGGACGTGGGTACTGGCTTCGTTTTAACTCCTCTGGTAATATATTGATCACTGGAGCTGTCATCAACGAATGGATTATAGAAGTGAATCATGGATGGAATCTGATTGGTAGTATTACGCATTACATCGAAATTGAAGATCTTTTAGAAGAAAATGAATTAATTATTCCCGGAACAGTTTTCGAATTTAATGGGTCTTACATAAATGCAGAATCCATTCTTCCCGGAAAGAGTTATTGGCTTCGAACCTTTGTAGAGGGGTTTATTATATTTTCATCGCAAAATTACTAAATTGGCGGGGTAACGCTTTTAGATATCCCCACCTCTTTGAAAAAAATGAGGATGGGGTAACCTGAATAGTTAAAAAAATATTTGGGAGAGGACTATGAAGTCAGGGATGTGGAGGATGGTTTAATTTAGTCCACACTGAGTTGAGGATATTTTGGTAATTTATTTTTATAAATCGCGAGCGTTTAGATAAATGAAAACTACTATGGTTAATATGTTTTTAATACTTTTTGTTTTTTACTGCAGCACTCTAGCATTTTTATATGTTAAACAGAGCTCCTTTATATTTTTTACCACAGGAATCAGCAAAAGCCAAGAATACCTTCTCAGAAATTTTTCTCATTTTGAAGTAAATATTAATCATAACGGTTTCAATCTGCATGGATGGTTTATAAATAGAGAAATTAGTTCTGAAAATCCCCTGATTATCTATTACGGTGGAAATGCTGAGGAAATTTCACACAACCTTTTTAATCTAGAAAAATATGAGAAGGAATCATTATTGTTCATGAATTATCGTGGTTATGGAAAGAGTACCGGTAGCCCCAGTCAATCAAGCCTTTATTCTGATGCTCTATTTATCTTAGATCATATTTCAGACACATATAGTATCCCATCAACCAATATTATTCTCATGGGTCGTAGTCTGGGTTCCGCAGTTGCAACCTATGTAGCAAAGCAAAGACATGTTAAGGCGGTCATTTTGATAACCCCTTTTGATAGTTTGGTAAATATTGCGAAAGAACATTACCCCTTTTTTCCAGTGAAATTGTTATTGAGGCATCCATTTAATTCAGTTCAGATCGCCCCAGAAATAATATCCCCCATGATTGCGATTATTGCTGATCAGGATAAAATAATTGCAAACGAAAAATCCATAAATTTGGTAGAGCAGTGGGGTATAAAAAGCCATTATATGATTATAAAAAATGCCGATCATAATTCTATCAGCAATTACCCAGAGTATTGGAATACAATTAGATTCTTTTTGTCCAAAATGGCGAAAAGCTCAATCTGATCAACGTGCCACGAAGCAATGATTACCTATAAGATGGTAAAAATTTAGCTCAATAGGTTTTTTCTTCTCCATCTCTTTGCAAAAAATTGGGGATGGGGTAAATTATAGTATCATTCAATTCAATATTAGTTTTAAATCAGACAATGCACCTTACTAATAAACAAGAAATATTAAACCAGCAAAATAAGCTTATCGATAAAATAAAATATCAGTCTGAAGAATTAAAATTAGTTATAGATAAAATTCTAAGTTATATGTATAACAATTTTGATTTGTTTAAGTGTAATAAATGTTCAGACTTTAACTACGTAATCTCCGATATTAATCAAACTGGCGATAGTATCTTACTTATCTGTAGGAAACACCCGTGTCTGTTCAAGGTATGGGTTAAACTGAAAAATTCGAACTTTATAGTTAAGGATTTAAAAAATGCTTACGATAAACAAAAAATATTATCTGATTTATTAGATGAGTCTAATGATGAATATGGACAGTTTTTAAAAAACCATTATGGCGAATATTATCAAAGAAAAGGTACCTATGGAGATGAAGATTATAAAATATCTGATCTATATAATTATGATGATGTTAGTTTATTAATATTAAATGATTATAATTTGATAAATACTGAACCACACATTGATGACATTAGTTAACCCTAGGCATTTATTCACTGCGATTAATTATTATAAACATCACCGTTTCAAATTTGGATATGAAGAATTTTAGTTTTTTATTATTTTGACAAATAGACAAGCGTATTTTTCAGCACAAGTTTATATTCTATGATAAACGGTAATCTTCGCCAGGAAGCTGTAATTTTTCATAACTGATTTATCCTTAATCAACCTCAGTTTTACTGATTATTTCCTGTAGACTACTTTACCATTAACAATTGTAAAATTAACATTTACACTGGGAATTAATGCTGGATCTATTTTGCTCAAATCCTGGGACAAGACCGTAAAATCGGCCATGTATCCCGGTTCTATTTTCCCGAGGTAGGACTCAGCAAACATACTGTACGCAGCCCACTTGGTAACGGAGGTCAAAGCCTGATCTATTGTCATTCTTTCCTTTGGCTGCCACCCTCCTTCGGGCCATCCGCTGGTATCTTGTCTTGTCACAGCTGCATATATACCTAATAGTGGAATTGGAAATTCCACTGGAGCATCGGAACCACCGGGAATAACACTACCTGTCTGCAATAACGATTGCCAAGGATATGCTTCATGAAGGCGGTCATCACCCAGACGTTCATCTATCCAATACATATCGCTGGTACAGTGTGTCGCTTGCATGGATGGTATAACGCCTAAGTCAAAAAATCGAGTCAGATCATCGCTATGAATAATCTGTGCATGTTCAATCCTGTTTCTGGCATTGTGGGTACCGACCTGTTCAAATATATCAAGAGCCAGTCGATTTGCTCGATCACCAATACAATGAATTGCAACCTGAAATCCTGCTGCATTGAATTGCCTTACTTTT
>CAZOUJ010000001.1:27942-39009 GCA_964582955.1 uncultured bacterium | reverse complement strand
TTGATACCCCATTGGCTGACCGGCTAAAATAAAGACCCAATTCTGTCATATGTAATCGGCTGTTTTGAACAAGCGATGGTAAGCCTAAATTTTCTGGTATTAACCCATGTATAAGATTGTTTACTCTATCCATGGCAAAATGATCATGTCCTGCCGGTACTGGAGTATGAGTAGTAAAATGACATTTTTCTCTGACAGTATTTTCATTTTTGAATTCTTCTAATAACTTTAATGTTAGAAAAGAGCAATGTCCTTCATTCATGTGAAATGTTTCAATTGTGTCTAAAATGCCAAGATGTTTCAATAAATGAATACCGCCAAATCCCAAAATAGCTTCCTGCAAGATTCTGTGATTCTTATTGCCAGAGTACAGCCGCAAAGAAATGCTTCTATCTTCAACAGAATTACCTTCTAAATCAGTATCCATAAAATAAATGGGAAGGATATGACCGCTAAGGCCGGTATAGTCCAGCCTATATACTTCTATTTGTACATCTTTTCCTTTTAGATTAAGTGGAAAAGTAAAATCTAATTTTTTTAATAATGGATCTGGGGCAAATTTTGGATATGTTTCAGTTTGGTGTCCTACTTCATTTATACGCTGCTTGAAATAGCCTTCCTTATACAATAAGGTAATCGCACATAATGGCAAACCTTCATCGGCCGCCGCTTTAATATGATCACCTGCTAATATACCCAATCCGCCGCTATATGTTGGTAGACTGGAGGAGATTCCTATTTCAGCAGAAAAATATGCAATACTGTAATTCTTTTTACTAATATCGTAGATCTTCAGCTATATATGATTTCGATTAAAATTTGTTGTCAAACTTTTCATTCGGTGCATCTTTTCTTCCGTCAACATGGCCCAGTCAAAGCGCCATCGCCAATTCCCAAAAACAGTTCCGGGAACATTCATTCGCGCTGATGAATCCAGCCCAAGTATATCCTGTAATGGGATAATAACCCTATTTGCTTTTGAGCTCAATGCCGTTTTTATCATGTCCCAGTGAATTTCTTTACCGTCAGTTTTTAGATATTTCAATACTTTATTTCGTTCAGCCTTAATTTCATTTTCCGTTTGTGTATTTCCTGCTCCCGGATGGGAGTGGAACCAGCCTACAGTTGTGTCATTATCATGAGTCCCTGTATAGACAACACAATTTTCCGGATAGTTATGAGGATAGGATTTATGCCCGTTCCCGAAAGCGAACTGGAGAATCTTCATCCCCGGAATACCATATTTATTTTTTAATTCTGCCGCTTCTTGTTCTGCCTCACCCAAATCCTCAGCGATAATAGCATTCTCATCAAAATAATTAAATATTTCTTCAAAAAGATTTTCTCCTGGACCTTCCGCCCATTCTCCATTCATTGCGGTTAAACTTCCGGCTGGAACCTTCCAATATTTCGCGATCCCATTAAAATGGTCTATTCGGATGATATCCACCATCTTATATAATTTTTTAAAGCGATATTTCCACCATTTATAATGAGAGGTTTCATGTGCATCCCACTGGTAAAGAGGATGTCCCCAGAGTTGCCCTGTTTTGCTGAAAAAACAAGGAGGGACCCCAGATACGAACGTCATGTCCCCATTATTATTTAGAGAAAATAATTCCGGATTTGCCCATACCTCAGCGCTGTCATATGTCACATATAAGGGCAGGTCACCAATAATTCTAACCCCCCTTTTATTTGCAAAATGCTTCAATTTATCCCACTGACTGTGAAACAAGAATTGGATGAGTTTTGTTTTTTCAATTTCGGAAAAATATTTGTCTTTAATTTTTTTTATTGCAGTGGTATCCCGCTTTCTTAATGGATCACTCCAATGATTCCAACTTTTCCCATTGTGTATTTTTTTCAGAGTAAGAAATAACGAATACTCATCTAACCAATAGTTATTCTCTTTACAGAAATCTTGATACAATATTTTTATTTCATCTGATGCATGATTAAAAAATGTTTCCGCTGCACAATTGAGAATATCCATTTTATGGTGAATCAATGAGTCAAATTCAATCTGATGATTTTCCTCCCTTGAATTAAAAGAAAGGCTGTCTTGTTTCAGGTAACCATCTTTGACAAGCATGTCCAGACTGATTAATAGGGGATTTCCTGCAAAGGAGGAAAGAAGGTCATATGGAGACTGGGTATTCCCAGGATAGCCCAGTGGCAGAATTTGCCAAAGACTTTGACCCATTTTTTTCAGACAGTCAACAAATTGTTCTGCTTCCTTCCCTATCTCTCCAATCCCATAATCTCCAGGAAGAGAGGTCACATGGAGCAAAATCCCGCTCTCTTGATTTGAATATTTCACCATATTGTAATTGTGGTGTTTAACAAATTATTCTCTAATAAAAATTAAATTTAAAATATGTATAGGGGTGTACAAAACAATAAAAAGAACCCATTATTATTCAAATAGATCAGTGCATTAATGCTTCTTGTAATTCCTTAATGCTGATTCTCTTCGTTTCCGAATGCCCATCTACACTATCACGATATAGGGTGACATAGTTCTCCTCAATCTCTGCTACTTTCCAGTCATGTTCTTTGTAAAAAATCCTGTCCCCTACTTGAAATAGATTTGGGTTATTGGAATTTTCCGTGTGTTTCATAACATTAATACCTCATTATTTGTTATTTTAACAACTCATTTAAATGGATTTCCGGGCGGCGCATCACTCTCTGAACAATTGGTGTTGAATCAAAATTAAATCTTGTTCCAGCAAGGGTTATATCAAGAACAATGTGATCAGTTGCAATTTCTGTGATGGCATTATTTTGTGTCCAAATCGCCCGAGAAGAATCATCTTCACCTGCACTACCCATGATTGTAACCTCATGATCAGAAACAAGCATAAATTTTGGTTTCCAAATTTCCAATAGTTCTTTTTCAATTAATTCATAAGAAACGGTGACACCTATTTTTTTCGATATTGTACTGAATGAAAATAATGTTATTTCCACACCTCTCTTTTCCGCTTTTTCCAATTCTCCAGCCAATTTCAAAAACTCCTTGTTCCAACCACTCATAAACAGTTTTTCTTTGCAGTTATTTATGCACTCTTTCATTTTTAACAGAATGTTCTGGTAACCATGCAAATGCCAGAAATCAAATGACTCATCATCGGTATCAAAATCTTCAAGTGTATCTGTCAATAATTCAATTCTATGACTGTGCAGGCGATCCAAATGTTCAACCAGAGATGAGGGCGCTAATGGAATATATTTACGGGGGGATTGAGCCACAGAATTGATGAGTCCCTGTGATTCCATACTTTTTAAAACAGAATAAACAGCAGAGCGGGGTATCCCTGACCGGGAGCTGATCTCATAACCGGTGGCAGGATTATTTTTCAAAAGGGACAAATACGCCTTACCTACAGATGCGTTAAAACCAAATTCAGATAATATCTGAACCAATTCCTTTTCTATTTTTTCCATCTATAGTTTAATTTTAAACCATATGCTATATCTTCGATTACAAAAATACTCATAACTCCATCTTTCAAACGTAACTCTTTAGTGAGTCATTAAATTTAGCATGAAATAATGATTGACAAATATATTTTTAACCACAAGCAATTCATGTGACTTTCTATCATTCATATTGAATTCGGTAATTAAAATAGAGCAAATTCAATAATGCTGTTCATTTATTTTTTATGATTTTTCGTTATCATACAACCTTCCCATGTTAAAGGAATCAATTAAAGTTCGAGCTCCTGCAACCGTAGCAAATGTATCCTGTGGATTCGATTGTTTAGGATATGCTATATCTGATCCTGCTGATATTGTAACAATAACAAAAAATAATGATCCGGGGATAGAAATCTCTCTCTCAGGAATAAAAGCTGATACTATAACAACGATCGCTGAAAATAATACAGCAGGAAAAGGACTGTTATCTCTTTTGGAGGTTCTCAATATCAAACAAGGATTTAAGGTTCATATTGAAAAAGGAATTCATCCTGGTAGCGGTCTTGGTTCAAGTGCTGCCAGCGCTGTGGCAGCAGTTTTCGGAGCAAATATACTTCTTGGTTCACCATTAAAATTGGAGGATTTATTGATACATTGTATGGAGGGAGAAATTGTTTCTTCTGGATTTGCCCATGCTGACAATGTTGCTCCTGCTTTGTTGGGTGGATTTATTTTGGTACGGAGTTATGATCCGCTGGATGTTCTAAAATTGCCCATACCAGAAAACTTATTAAGTATTAATGTTCTACCTGATTACATTGTGAAAACAAAGGAGGCAAGGGCTATCCTTCCAAAAAATATTTCTCTAACATCAGCTATAAAGCAATCTGGGAATCTTTCCGGTTTCATAGCGGGACTCTATGAAAGAGACTTTTCCCTTATGGGCAGATCTATGGTTGATTTATTTGCAGAACCTTTTCGATCCTGTCTCATTCCAGGCTATGATTCAATGCGGCAGTCTGTTATGGACTCAGGGGCCATCGGATGTGGTATTTCAGGGTCAGGACCATCTGTATTTGCACTATCTGATTCACTTGATAAGGCAAATATAATTGGAAAAACAATGGTAGATTCCTTTAAAAAGTCCGGGCTTGAGAGTAAATTATTTATTTCCCCGGTGAATACGTTTCCACCAAAAATTCTTGATTAAAAAGCATCATTAATTTCCATTCTCGCACAAGGCACATTGAGATACTATAGCACACAGAACCCAACGGAAAAAATATCATTAAAAAATGCATTATTTAAGGGGCTCGCACCGGACAAAGGGCTCTACATGCCAGAGTATATTCCATTATTTGACGATAAATTTATTGCGAGTTTAGGTGAGCGACCATTTCAGGAAATCTGTTTCCATATTGCTTCTCTTTTTCTATCAGATGATATTGATGAACATAATCTCAGAAAAATTGTTGAAACATCAATCAATTTTGATGCACCTCTTGTAAGACTCAATGAAAACACCCATATTCTTGAACTGTGGCATGGCCCAACTTTAGCATTTAAAGATTTTGGTGCACGTTTCATGGCTCAGTTAATGGGTTATTTTTTAGAGGATACATCAGAGCCTCTCCATATTTTGGTTGCTACATCAGGTGACACCGGGAGTGCTATTTCCAATAGTTTTCTAGGTGCGGAAGGAATTAAGGTTTCAGTCCTTTTTCCAAAAAATCGCGTTAGTAAAATACAGGAACAACAATTCACAACTCTTGGGGAAAATATCATCGCTTTTGAAGTGGATGGGAGTTTCGATGATTGTCAACAATTAGTAAAAACCGCTTTCCTGGATGAAAAATTAAATAAGAACCTCCGGCTTACATCTGCAAATTCCATCAATATCGGAAGGCTGATCCCCCAGATCTTTTATTATGTGTACGCATTTGCTCAATTGAAAAACACAGAAGATGTAGTCATATCTGTCCCATCGGGGAATTTCGGTAATCTTACAGCGGGGATTATAGCTATGAAAATGGGGCTCCCGATCAAAAAAATTATCGCATCTACAAATATAAATAAGATATTTCCTGAATATTTAAGATCGGGGGTATTTTCACCTTCTTCCTCTGTTCAGACCATCTCAAATGCTATGGATGTAGGTAACCCCAGCAATTTTGAACGCGTTCTTGATTTATTTCATCATTCTTTTGACAAAGTTAAAGATGCAATTATTGGATTTTATTTTACTGATGATGAAACTAGATCAGCTATCCAACAAATGTATTCAAAATTCGACTATGTTGTTGATCCCCATGGAGCGGTTGGATATTTTGGGCTTATGAATTATTTAAACATTCATCCCGAAAAGAAAGGAATTTGTTTAGGAACAGCTCATCCTGCAAAGTTTTTGGATGTTGTTAAACCAATTTTAAATACTAATGTTAAAATACCGAAAAGGCTTCAATCTTTCATAACGAAAAAGAAAAAATCAGTTCAAATTTCGAATTCGTATAAAGACTTTATAAACTGGATATTAGATATAAAATAAAATACCTTGATTTATTGACAGTTTTTACTTTGGTCAACAATCAATCCCTGTTTCTTCTTTCTTTACCTTCACGGCGATCTCCTTTTCTTCTGTCAACAGAAACGGGGTTATTTATTTTTCTTCTTTTTATCTTTCTTCTTTCACTTAATCTGTTTGGATCCATTATTTTTCTCTCTAATTCGGCCACAAATATATTGAATATTTTTTTTATTTAAAAAATAAAAATATGTATTATTCACCGGAAAATTTTAGTCCAAATTAAACTATAGTTTTTCCAAAACCGGTTTCTGGTTTCCCAATATTGGAAAATCATCAATCCCTTGTAACATTCTAAAACCTAAATCTGGCTGTAGAAAATAACCTATATTGAATTTTGATACTTCTCCATGCATCACTAATTTTGTTGCCATGGTTTGAAGCATTCTTAAGCAAGCTTCATTCACTTAAAATAAATTATTTACTGAATGAAGTATTGTGTGATTGTTAACTATTTATTCATGGTCCAATCACTTAGAAATATTTTCTATGTTTAAAACAGATAACAAACGATTTATTCGGTGTTCAACAGCTCTATTATAACTTATGGGAAAAGTAATTATTGATCCCGGGTCTCAGGGTTTTTCTAAAAATCATAAACTCATGATCGGGTCAATTTTACCTCGGCCAATTGCACTTGTGTCGACCTGCTCACCAGATGGTATTTTGAATCTAGCGCCTTTTTCCTATTTCAACGGTGTTTGTTCCAATCCCCCCACGATTATGTTTGCTCCTGCACGGCGAGGTTATGATGGTAAAACTAAGGATACCCTGAATAATATTCAGGATACAAATGAATTTGTCATCAACATCGTCTCCGAAGATTTTGCAGAAAAAATGGTGACCTGTTCCACAGATTTTGAACCGGAGATAAATGAATTTGATGTTTCCGGTCTTACTCCTTTCCCATGCCAAAGGATAAATCCTCCCTTAGTAAAGGAGGCACAAGTTAGCTATGAGTGTGAACTTAACCAGATTATACCTGTAGGAGATGAAAGTCCCGGAAGCGGCTTCATTGTCATTGGAACTATCATTCTTTTCCATATTGCAGATGATGTCTACGAAAATGGAAAAATAAATCTTGAAAAACTTCGCCCTGTGGGCAGGCTGGCCGGAAATAACTATATTCGTACCTCAGATCAATTTGAAATTGTAAGAAAAATAAAACCTGAATAACAGGTTATTCGTCAAAAAGCTATTAATACAGGCAATTCTCCATTATAAATTCTGATCTAAAAGACCGTATCTATAGTGCTCAGTGTTTTGGAAATATAGAGCCTGTAGAATTTATGGTTCCCTATTCAAATATTTTTTCTTTGGTAGAAGGGCAAAATGTAAAATACAAGGATGCACTCTTGTACAAAGACCTATCCATAACAAATAAAGAATTCCTTGACCTAACCAACCGGGCAGCTTCATGGTTAACATCCATTGGAGGCATACCTGAATCACGGATCTTCCTTCCAAGTCTGCCTTTTCCTTATTCGGAAATCATAGCATTTGGAATTTGGAATTTGGGCGGGACCGTAGTCATAACTGATGATAAAAGTCTTCCAAAAAGAAAGGGGGTTGAATGTCTAAATCTTATCTCAACTGAAATAGATATTCAAAGAGAACTGTCAAAATCAAGTCCGTATTTTACACCCAAATTCAGACAAAATTTACTAGATGAGGCCGTGGTATTTTTTGAAAAGGACAATGGTATTCGATTAAGCCATTATAGTCTGCTTGTCAATGCCAATGGGGCACAAAGATCTATCGACCTTCACCGAGCGTCATCTGTTAAAGTAAATATGTCCCCTAACACAATTGCATGGGTGGTTTTACAAGTTATACTTCCTTTATATACTGGAACAGAAATAACACATAAAAAATCAGACACCACTTTCAGCCTGCCGGGACAATTTGAAAATCCTGACTATCTCATTCAATTTGAATGGAACTCGATCGAAAAAACAGATCCGCCCACCCTATATTTATTATCAGAAAACGGGGGCATACTTAGCATCAATGATGAGCCCATCCATTTAACCCATTATGAAGCAGATAACAAGAAGCTAAAGATCAGCGGACATTCAGTTATGATGGGCTATGTAGATGATTCAAAAAATGAAACTTATTTTCGTGATAATTCATTGATAATAGAAAATATTTTCTAACTAATCTCAGACAGAACATCCTGGGCAAAGGTTTTTGTTTTTACTTTGGGATATGTTCTTTCTACTATGCCATTCTCATTTATGATGTAAGAATAGCGATATATACCTTCGTATTCACGACCCATAAACTTTTTTGGTCCCCAAGCATCGTATGCCTTGATGGTTTCTTTTGAAGGGTCGCTGAGCAGTGAGAAAGGAAATTTTTGTTTGTCGCAAAAGGACTGCTGAGCTTTCACAGAATCTGCGCTAATACCAAGAATCTCCACATTATTATCTTGAAAATTTTGGAACTCATCACGGAGCCCCTGTCCCTGGACCGTTCATCCAGGGGTGCTTGCTTTTGGAAAGAACCAAATCAATACTTTTTTCCCTTTGAAGTGTTCAAGGGACACTGTTTCTCCATTTTGATCCTCAAGTAAAAGGGCTGGGGCTTTGTCACCAACATTCAACATATTATTTCTCCTGATTTATTTTGATCTCAGACCATTTCATACGGTCATCATTTGATATCAACATTCTATAGACCATTCTGATTCCCTTTTTCTGTCCATCCCACACAAGGGTTTCTTCTGCTTCGTCAACATTCATCCATCTGAATTCAGTGTGCTCATCAGATAATCTGACTTCTTCAGATCCAACCTCAATTCCAAAAACAGGAATTAGGTTAATTCGGTCTCCTATTCCCTCGTAAAATTTACTTACATGATCAGCAATAAACATGCATTTTGGTTTTAAGCTTGTCTCTTCGTCAAGTTCCCGCAATGCTGCCTGCCAGGCAGACTCCCCTTTTTCTATCTTTCCGGCAACTCCCTGCCAGAGATGTTCGTAGTTCTTTGTTCCAGCCCTTTTCAAAAGGAGAAAATGGATTTTCTTTTCAACTTTCTTGAACACATAGGCATCAACAACCCGCACAGTGATAATTGTATTAACCATTCAGTTTATATTTTCCTTAGAAATATCAACCTATCATTCCTTTCCCCATTTCCCTAGAAATGATTTAGACCAATCCCTGAACTTACCAGATTCGATTTGGGAGCGCATAGATTCCATCAACTTCATGAAAAACGCAATATTTAATGCACTTGCGATCCGCACTCCCAAAATCTCATTCACGTTAAACATGTGACGAACGTAGGCCTTTGAAAACTGGGCTCCAAAAGGTGAACCACTTTTTTCATCTATAGGGCTGAAATCCGATTTATATTTACTGTTTTTAATATTAATAATTCCCTCATCTGCGAAAAAAAGCCCGTTTCTCCCGACTCGAGTAGGTATGACACAATCAAACATATCTATTTAAATTTATTCTGAATTCAGATAATCTGACGGTTTCCCTACACCCATTAAATACCGAGGTTGGTCAATCGGTAAATATTCATTGCATAAACTGACCATTTCCAGCATTGCAGATTTGTCTTCACCTACCGCTAAACCTCCAATTGCCATCCCACAGGAAGCGAGGGTAATCAATTCATCTATACTTTGTTTTCTCAGTTCTGGATAAATATTCCCCTGTACTATGGGAAAAAATATTTGGTTCCACTTAAAATGAGAAGGATTTTTATCAAGATATTGAACACAGGATTTTGCCCATTGAGTGGTACGACTAACAGACTGTGCTATTGTTATTTTATCACTTTCCCCTGGAGGACATTCATCAAAGGCCATAATTATGTCGGCACCTAAATTTCTCTGGATACTCATTGATTTTTCCGGAGTGAAAAAATGTTTGCTTCCATCTATATGCGATTGAAATTCCACTCCTTCATTAGAAATTTTATTCAATCGTGCTAAAGAAAATACTTGGAATCCACCGCTGTCTGTTAACATCGGCCCTGTCCATCCCGAAAATAAATGAAGTCCGCCAGCATCCTTTACTATATCATCTCCCGGTTTTAGGTAAAGGTGGTATGTATTCCCCAATATTATTTCTGTATTAAGGGAAGTTAATTCTTTTGGAGTGAATGTTTTAACCGTTCCCAATGTTCCCACAGGCATGAAAGCTGGTGTGCGAATGATAACAAGATGAGTATTAATCAATCCCGTCCTAGCTGACGTACGGGTATCTTTTTGAGTGATTTTAAAGTTCAATCAAGATCAGATTTGACAACTACCAGTCAGCACCAAATGAGAAATAATACTGGGGTTTTGAATAACCTCCATTGTTTTTCACATCCCAAGCTATATCTATCCTAAGCAAACCCATTGGAGTAAACAGTTTAATCCCTGTTCCAAATCCTGAAACAGTTGGAGAAATCACGGTTGAATCTTGATATTTTTCGTAGAGTACATCTTTTCCCCTAAATTCATTTTGCTTATCCCAAGCAGCACCTATATCATAAAATAAATGTCCGAACAGATATGTTGCCATAACATTTTTTGGCGGACCAAAGGCAAAGAGAAAAGGAAACCGATACTCAAAATTCATCAGTGCAACATTAGACCCCTGTCGCTCGACATACCGGGTTCCCCTAACAGGCATAGCATATTCGGCAAAAAATACATTCTTTAAAATATTATCACTCTCATCCAAAACCGGTGATCTGGAAGGACCAGAATCATCTATCCCGTTTGTTTCTCCATTCCCAAAATACCAATTTGGCAAGCCTCCCAAAAAAAACTGTTGTTGGTCAGATCCCATACTTTTCCCCACCATTATTCTTCCAGCTAATGAGTAGTATTTTCCATATCGAATATATTTTCTTGCGTCCCATGTGAGCGTGTTAAACTGAAGCTTACCTTTTCCTATACCGGGGCTAAATCTGAGTGACAAATTTTGTCTGAACCCATCTACAGGCCCAGTATACCCAAATACTGAGTTATCATATACCCAACTTATCCTGGGGAGTACAGCAGATAGCTCTGCCTTATCAGGCTCCGCGATCTCCGCAGCCGCCG
>CAZOUJ010000001.1:3880-27932 GCA_964582955.1 uncultured bacterium | reverse complement strand
ACAGCAGATAGCTCTGCAATTAAATCTTCATTAATTTCTCCTGTATTTGTGTTTTCCCAAAATTCCTTATAATCAAACATATGCCCGGTCAATCCAAAATCAAATCTTTGAAATCGGTTAAAAGGATAGGTTACAAACCCTCCACCAGCAACCTGTTTCAACCGTCCATAAACCGATCCGTAACTTGAAAAGCCCATCTGCCATAGATATGCAGTTTGATAAAGTAGTAAATGATAATCATATCGCTTTTTCAAATTTGAAAAAGCTAGATAAAAATCACTGTTGTCTAGAGAAATAACAACATCAGTTCCAAAACTGATACGGTAATCACCAAGAATATCACTCCAATAAAAATAAGTCATCCCCTGAGCACCGTAAATATTGCTGAAAGAAAAATTCCCCCCGGCAAAATCCAACGTAAATCTTGGAAGATACTTTTGGGAAACAAATTCTCCACTTTGTCTTAGACTGTCCTCAGAAAAATCTGTAGCATCATTCTCAGCTAATTGGTCATTAAAATGTTCATAGTGAGGTGCAAAAATGTACCGGCTGTAATCAGCAGATGGCTTTTCCATCCTGCGCTTCCTACTTTTATCCAAACGTAAATCACTGAATGAATCGTCCTCATTTCTGTTTAAATAATAGTTCGTAGGCTCAATGTCAAATACCTGTGATTCGAGAGGATAAGACAATGTATAGATATCCCATCCTCCTTCATTGTAACCTGAAAAAACCAATGATTTATCATCTTCAGATAGACTCAATTGTTGGATTCCTGTTAGGACATTTGTTATGTGCTGTACCTCCCCAGAAGATATTTCATGACGTATAATATTCCAGATACCCTGATCATCAGAGGTATAGAATAAAATATTTTTTGTATGAGCCCATACAGGATAGGTTTCATCGTGGTCTGTTGATGTAATTCTCTCCATTCCCTTTGTTTGGGTATCAAGGACATAAATATCCCGCTGAGTGTAGTCGTGCTCAGACATATTTAGAGAATTCCAATCCTCATCTTTACTTTTTACAATATACTCACCTCGGTCGGATACAAATGCTATAAGCTCCCCATCAGGACTCCAGACTGGCTCTGAATCTGAGAACAGGTCATTCGTTAAATTTTCAAGAGCTTCAGATTTTAGATCATATAAAAAAATATCACTTGCATTGCCTCTGTTCCCAACAAAGCAGAGATGCTTCCCATCAGGGCTCCAGGAGGCAGTGAATAACCCATCTAGGTCAAAAGTCAATTTTTTTAACTTTCCCGTTTCAATATTTATAAGATAAAGGGCATCTGCATCTCCGGACTTTGATGCGATCACTATATTTTGTCCATCCGGTGACCAAGAAATCCCTGGCTGCAACCATTTTAATTCTTCAAAATTAATAGATCTATTTCCTTTTATTACTTTTTTCAAGAGCTTCCCATCAAGGGCATCTATCAACAAAATATCTGCATACCCCGAGCGGTCTGATAAAATAGCAATCTTGCTCCCATCTGGGGAAATTGCCGGGGAAATATTATAAAAGTTTTCCTCTTCTTTGTGGTCAGTTAACTGTTTTGCGATATCGCCTACTTCTTCACGTCCAGCCACATCAGGCCAATAATCCTTTTTTAAATACTTATGCCATTTCTCACTGAGATTCTCATAATCCATTCCTAAAGCACGTCTGAATCCTTTTTCAGCATTTTGTGATTGCTTCATTTCCAAGAGAATCTCACCAACTTTTTCTCGCCCATAGGTTGATGCAATATATCGCCATACAGATTGACCCCCTCTGTATGCCATATATGCATCCAATTGCTCCACCTCTGGCATCTGCTCATGTATGGCCATGTCCCGGATGATCATATCTGATTTTGTATCCCAATTCAAGGCTAAATATTCCGCAAGGCCTTCACTAACCCATAAGGGGATCCTTAATTTAATTTTACCGGTAATAATCCCCTGTATGGAACCACCGTACATCATATCATTAACCAAAGCATGAACCAGTTCATGGTGGATGACATGACGAAATTGATCATATGATCCTTCAAATGGTAAAACCACTCTGTTTTTAAATAATTCCGTTACTCCACCAATGCCTTCATACATATAACTGTCCACGACATTGGTTTGTTGAAAATCATTGTGGGAATTGTATACAATAATGGAGATTGGTTTTTTTATGGTCCATCGTAAATGTTTTGAAATCTGTTCGTAGGCATCTTCAGATGCATTTACTGTAAATTTTGCAAGATCACTGTTTTGTTTATAATAATACACATCAAAATGGGGGGACCTGATATAATTCCAATCGAAAGCTTCATACTGAACTTTATTTTGACCGAACTCCTGGCTATATCCAAAGGATACGTACAGTAACAGTGCAATCTGGATATATTTTTTCATGGTCATTAGACTAAATAATATAGAACATGTTCCGAATAAATTAGATGTATTATTCTCTCACAAGTTAAATTATTGGTATAAATCTACAAGGAAACCCAACAAGATTCCTTTCAATTAATCCAAGTGCATTGTACCTTAAACTCTTTGTCTATTCAACTCTCTAAAGGTAAGTTTCACTATCGATGAAATTACCACTTTATTTTATTTCCGATTTACATTTAAGGATGGATCCTTCCAAGGAAGAAGTCCAGCGTCAAAAACGATTATTTCATTTTTTCAGACATATTGCTGAAACAAAAGGAACTTTGTTCATTGTCGGTGATCTCTTTGACTTTTATTTTGAGTATAAGGATGTTATACCAAAGGATTATTTCCATTTTTATATGGAAATACATCGTCTTAAGGAATCTGGAGTGAACACTCATTTTATTTTAGGAAATCATGATTATTGGGTGATGAATTTTATAGCCGAAGAACTTATGTATAAAGTGCATGATGATGATTTTGAATTTACCCTAAATGGGAAAAAATTTTTATTGACACATGGGGATGGATTGCTTTCTTGGGATATGGGCTACCGTATCATGAATAAAATAATCCGAAGCCCTTTATTTGTATGGTGTTATCGGTGGCTCCATCCAAATATAGGATATTGGATCGCAAAAAATATGACAGGAGACTTGGAACACTATACTCATCCAAAGGATTATAATCAAAAAGTATTGGATGAACTAACACCAATTGCCCATGATAAAATCAAAAGTGGAATTGATTACGTTCTCTGTGGTCATTACCATCAGGCAACAGAAAAACAGATCAGCGCAGGCAAACTACTGATATTAGGTGATTGGTTTACTTTTGATTCTTATGGGATATTTGACGGAGAAAATCTTGCATTAAAACGATGGAATCCAAAAACTCCATCTTCATTACCGTAAAGAATTATTACTTTCTGCAAGAGTCATCATGATTGCATTTTGAACATGAAGGCGGTTTTCCGCCTGATCAAAAACAATGGAGTAGTCCGCTTCCATGACACCATCTGTGACTTCTCTCCCTCGTTCTGCCGGAAGACAGTGCATGAAAAGTGCAGATTCTCCTGCTGTTACCATTAAACTCTCGTTTACTTGAAATTGTTGAAAGATTTTTTCCCGTGTTTGCGCTTCTTCTTTTTGACCCATGGAAGCCCATACATCGGTGTAAACAATATCCGCATTTTGTATTGCTGTATTGGGGTCATGACTAATCTCAATCTCAGAGCAACCACTATTCTTTGCTAATTGGACTGTTTTATCATCAGGAGTAAACCCATCAGGGCAAATGCATACAAAATTTATTGATAATTTTGAAGCTAAATGAAGCCATGAATGAACAATATTATTCCCATCACCTACATAACATATTTTCAATTCTTCATATGTCTTTTTATGTTCCCAAATAGTGAAAATATCTGTCATAATCTGACAGGGATGGTTGTAATCCGTCAATCCATTGATTACCGGTATGGAGGAATATGTGGCTAATTCAAGAATATGTTCATGATCAAAAAGGCGTGCCATGATCATATCATTATACCGGCTGAACAGTCGTGAAATATCTTTGATAGCTTCCCGCTTGCCTATGCCAATGTCGTTTGGCCCCAGGAATAGGGCATGGCCTCCCATCCATTCAAACCCCGTTTCAAAGGAAACCCGTGTTCTGGCAGATGGTTTCGCAAATACCATAGCTAATGACCGATTCTTAAATGGTGTACAATCCTCCCGATTTCGGAATTTCTGCTTGAGTTCTTTTGCCAAATGAAGAATATCAATAAGTTCATTTTTTGAATAATCTGAAATGTGTAAAAAATGTTTTGACAAAATTAATTATATTCAGCTGAGCTATAAAATATAGCGACTTAAATCCTCATCCTTGGCAATATTTGCCAACTTCTCTTTCACTATTTTGGGTGTTATTTCCAAAGCGCTGTTGGGTGATTTCCCTTTTACTTTTTCATACATATATTCATCAAGAAGAGTGGTCATTACTGTGTGCAACCGTCGTGCTCCAATATTTTCCGTTTTTGTATTTACTTCTGTGGCAATTTTTGCGATTTCTTTTATAGATGATTTTTGAAAATTAAGGGTTACCCCTTCCGCTTCGAGTAATGCCTGATATTGCTTAATGAGGGCTGATTTCGGGTGGGTGAGAATTTTTATAAAATCTCCAGTGGTAAGTTTATCCATCTCTACTCTGATAGGGAAGCGCCCCTGCAGTTCCGGAATCATATCTGATGGAGTAGATATATGAAACGCACCAGCAGCAACAAAAAGAACATGATCTGATTTCACTGCGCCGTATTTTGTGCTGACAGTACTTCCTTCTATAATCGGTAGGAGATCCCGCTGTACTCCTTCGCGGCTTACATCCGGACCGGCACTTCTTCCATTACCACAAATTTTATCAATCTCATCTAAAAATACAATTCCGTTATTTTCCACTCTTTCCTTTGCAATCCGAATTATTTCATCCCTATCCAGAAGGTTTTGAGTTTCTATTTCAACAAGGATATCTCTGGCCTGAGAAACTTTCATACGCTTGTGTTTTTTGTTTGTAGGTAATACATTGGAAAGCATGTCTTTAATGTTCGAACCCATCTCCTCCATCCCAATGGGCCCGAATACCTGCATCATGGGTAAATTTTCTTCTGGAACATCCAATTCAACAAACCGGTCCTCAAATTCCCCCTTCTCTAATTTTTTCATAAGTTTAGCACGATTTCTTTGATACCGTTTTTCTGAATCCTCAGATTTTCGTCTTTCTGCGGCTACACTTTTACCCGGAAAGAGCAAATCTACCAACCGTTCCTTTGCCAATTCTATTGCATGATCAATTACTTTTTTTTCCTGTTCATGCCGCACCATATTCACCGATGTGTTCATCAAATCTCTGATTATGGATTCCACATCCCTGCCTACATATCCTACCTCTGTAAATTTGCTTGCTTCCAACTTTAAAAAAGGAGCATTGGCAAGATTGGCCAATCGCCGTGCAATCTCCGTTTTTCCCACACCGGTAGATCCGATGAGGATAATATTATTAGGAACAATTTCATCCTTCATATCTTTAGAAACCTGTTGTCTTCTCCACCTGTTTCTGAGAGCGATAGCTACAGCACGTTTGGCATTTTTCTGACCAACAATGTATTTATTCAGTTCCTTGACAATCTGCTTGGGTGTGAGTGCGCTCATTCCGTTTCCATTACTGTAATTGAGTCATTGGTGTAAATACAAATTTCAGATGCAATTATTAATGATTTTTCCACCACTTTTTTCGCTCCCAGTTTTGTCGTTTGCATCAGTGCTTTTGCGGCAGCCTGAGCATATCCCGCTCCCGATCCAATCGCAATAATAGGGCCGTCCGGTTCTATAACATTTCCATCACCGGATATGATAAAACTGGATTGTTTATCCATGAGAGCTAATAGAGCATCCAAATGGCGAAGGTATTTGTCCGTCCTCCATTCCTTTGCAAGCTCAACCACAGACCGTTTTAAATCTCCGTTGAATTCATCCAACTTCCCCTCAAATTTTTCAAAGAGTGTTAAAGCATCTGCTGCTGCACCTGCAAATCCACTGAGAATAACTCCTTTCTCAGAATAAAATTTTCGAACTTTTACAGCTTTTTGTTTCAGTGCCATATCTCCAAATGTAACCTGCCCATCACCCCCCAAAGCTGCTTTCCTTTTATAGCGAACTCCCAGAATAGTTGTGGAGTGTATCGATGGTTGTTTTCTGTCAAACTTGTTCATCTATTGATTCCCAAGAAGCTTGAAAAGATCTGAGTCTGAAGGAAGAACGAGCGTAGTTTTCCCATCTATAATCTTTTTATATGTTTCCAGAGTGCGGACAAATTCATAGAAATCAGGGTCAGCACCAAAAGCTCTAGCATAAATTTCCAACGCTGTTGCTTCTCCTATACCGCGGATTTGCTGGGACTCCTTATAGGCATCAGCTAAAATAATGGTTTTATCCTTTTCCGTCGTGGCTCGGATTTTCTGTGCTTCCTCTTCACCTTCTGAACGGAATTTATTTGCCTGCCTCATTCGTTCAGCTTCCATCCTAGCGTAAATAGATTTCTCATTTTGTTTCGGTAGATCCACACGTTTAATTCTCACGTCCACAACTTCTATTCCATAGTGAGCAGTTGCGATCTTACTATTACTAGTTACCTGCTCCATTATAATTTCACGGTTTTCTGTAATAATCTCACTCATTTCATGGGTCCCTAACTCCCTTCTTAATTCTGAATAGACTATGTCATCCAAACGGGTTATAGCGGTAGGAATTGCCTGAACTGTCTGCAGGAATAAAAGTGGGTTAATAATCCTCCAGCGGACATAATTATCAACAATAAGAGATTTTTTATCTTTACTCAGGATTTCTTCTGGCGGGACATCATACTCCAGAAGACGGTTATCAAACACAACTTTGTTTTGTAATGGAATGGGAAGTTTGAAATGCAATCCCGGTTCTTTAATTGTTTTTACGGGTTTCCCAAATTGCAGAATGACCACCTGCTCAGTCATATCTACAGTGAAAACCGTAGAGAAGAAAACAATACTACCAAAAATCACCAACGCAATTATTAATTTTTTCATTTTTTACCTCCTTTCTCATTTCCAGTCAGATTCAATAAATTCAGCAAATTCCCTCCTTCACCATCAGGAACAATAAATTTTTCTATTCCCGGGAGTATGTCTTCCATAGCCTCCAGATAGAGCCTTTTTTTTGTAATAGATTTTGCTTTTTTATATTCTTTCAGCATGGCTTTGAACTTTGCTACATCACCTTCAGATCTTTTGATCCTTGCCTCCTTGAATCCCTCTGCTTCCCGAATCATTGCCTGTGCTTCTCCTCTTGCTTTTGGAATGACATCATTCCGATAGCCTTCAGCTTCATTAATCAAACGATTTTTATCTTCCTTCGCAGAAGCTACGTCCTTAAATGCTGCAATAACCGTTTTAGGGGGAGAAACATCCTGAAGTTGAACCGCTACAACAAGAATCCCTGTATTGTACTTATCTAAAATAGATTGTAAAAGTGTCTTTGTTTCTTCCTGAATCATCAATTTCCCCGCAGTGAGAGCTTGATCAATCCCGTGACGCCCAACAACCGTTCTCAGTGAAGCTTCAGCTGCTTCCCTAACAGTAAGTATAGGACGGACAAAATTAAATAAGAATGCCTCTGGATCTTTCAGTTTGTACTGAACAATCATTTCTGCATCCACAATGTTTTCATCTCCCGTCAGCATGATACTTTCTTGTTCTACGGTACGAAACTGGTTTTTCCCAACAGTCCTGAATCCAATCTCAATCCGTTTTACTTCTGTAACCTTCGGGGTCCGAACGGTTTCAATTGGAAAGGGGAAATGATACCGAAGGCCCGACTGTGTGACCCTGCTTACTTTTCCAAACCGTTGAATGACTCCCACTTCATCGGGCCCAACCTGGTAGACACCCGTTATAAGCCAAAGCAAGGAAGCAATTCCTAAAATGGGGATCACCCCCAATGATAAGAGTTTTTCAGGTATTTGATACTCTTTATCTCCAATAATTACACGACGATTTGCCATTATTGTATCTCCTTTTTTAAATTATTCTTCTAAGGCGAGCCACAGGAATATTCAACTGTTTCCGGTATTTCGCAATTGTTCTGCGTGCCAGAGGGAATCCTTTGTCTTTCATAAGAGCTAAAATTTCTTCATCTGTGATAGGATATTTTTTATCTTCATTTTCAATTAGTTCTTTCAAAGATTGCTTTGCTTCCCGATTGCTCACAACCATACCATCACCTATTTCCACTGTGGTGGTAAAAAACGATTTCAACTCGAATATCCCAAAAGGGGTATCTGCATATTTCCCTCTGGTACTTCTACTGACTGTGGAGATATCCACATTGATCTCATCAGCGATATCCTTCAATTTCATTGGTTCTAAAATTTCAATATCCCCATTAAAAAATGCAGGCTGTCTGCGTATAATGGATTCCATTACAGCAGTTAATGTATGACGGCGTTGTTTTACAGCCTCAATCAACATTCCTGCACTCTCAACTCTCTCTTTCAGATACTTCTTATCTTTCTCTACTAATGATTTCCCTGCTGATAAATCCTTATACATTTCATTTATTACTAATTCAGGGATACCCTTGTCATTGGTTCTTATTACCCACTTTCCCTCTCTTCTATAAATAATAAGGTCTGGTATTACCAGCGTTTCTCTTCCGGTAATCTTACCTTCTCCGGGGTGAGGATTTAGTTTTCCAATTTGTTTTAATGCTACCTTTAGTTCATAACGGGTGCATTTAAAATATTTTTCAATTTTTTCAAATCTTTTATGAATAAAATCATCAAAAGATTCCGACACAATTAAATAAGGTAATGAATGGATGTCTTCATTTAACTGAACCAATAAACATTCTTTTAAATTACGTGATCCTATCCCTTTAGGTTCCAAATTTTGAACTATATTCAATATAGGGAAAAGGTCCTCTTCATTTAAATCAAACCTGTCTGCAATCATAGTAAGTTCAATATCTAAATACCCACGTTCATCAATATTCCAAATCATCTCTTCACATAATGATCGTTCCAAGCTACTAAGGGAATAATCGTCCAATTGCTTGACAAGTGTTTCTATAAAATCTGGCTCATCTGGAAGGGGGAAATCCAATAGGTTTTTTTGTTCACCTTTGGGTTGAATAATTTCATAATCATTATCTAACGGATCCATATCCAAAGAATTGTCTTCCTCTTCCAACGTTTCTTGTTCTGTTTCATGGTCTACAGATTCCAGAACTGGATTTAACTCTAATTCATTTAATATGTATGCCTCAAAGGAAAGGGAATTTAGCTGGAGCAAGCGTGCCTGAAGTATTTGCTTAGGCGACAGGGTCTGCCGCAGAGATTGCTTTTGTTCCAGTCGTGCCATCAGTTTAACCTAAATTTTTCACCAAGATAGAGCCGACGTGCTTCCGGATCGTTTGCCAGTTCATCCGAAGTACCGGATTTTAGAATCTTACCTTCAAAAAGCAGATATGACCGATCTGTTATGGATAGTGTTTCTCTCACATTATGATCTGTGATCAATACCCCAATGTCACGATTTTTTAATGAACGAACAATTGATTGAATATCTTCAACAGCAATAGGATCTACACCTGCAAAAGGCTCATCCAGTAAAATAAAATCGGGGTCAATCGCCAGAGATCGGCAAATCTCAACTCGTCGCCGTTCTCCCCCTGAAAGGCTGCCTCCTTTATTGTTTCTCAAATGGGTGATTGACAAATCTTCAAGCAATGTGTGAATCTTTTCTTCCTGATCTGATTTTGATAAATCAGTCAATTCCAAAATAAGGCGGAGATTGTCTTCAACAGATAATTTTCCAAAAATAGATGGTTCCTGAGAAAGGTAACCAATCCCTTTTCTAGATCGTTTATACATTGGATCACTCGTGATGTCTTTTTGATTTAAAAATATTTGACCGTTTGTAGGTTTTATCATACCTGTTATCATATAAAAAGTGGTTGTTTTCCCTGCTCCATTTGGGCCTAAAAGACCTACAATTTCCCCTTTTTTCAGTATCAAGTCTATATCACAAACCACTAATTTATTGCCATATTGCTTATGAAGGTTTTTTGCTTCCAGAGTATGTCCGTTATTCATTTACCATCCTATTAGTAACACCTGAAGGTTTCAATATCTTCCAGTATTTCATCTCCATATCAGATTCAAATCCTACTCCATACAAAGTGTCTTGTTTATCTGTTACTACCCGCACGGAATCATCTGTGAAAATACGCTGCTTTGAATGGTCCCACGATAAAGTATCCGTAAAAAGTGTGATCCCGCTGTCCGACTTTACCACAACTGACTGAATAGCCCTCATAAAATTACTCTTTTCATTTATCTCTGCACTGTTTGATGTCAAGTGTGTTGTGTGAATTTCAGAATGGTCAAAAAAATCCACTGTAACATTGTCTTCGAGGAAAATAAAGTTTTTTTGTTGGAATTTTTTTAAATATCCGGAGTGCACTATTGCCCGCACCAATCCTTCGTTGGTCATGGTAATAATTATATCCCAGCTTTCTTGGTCGGGTCGATTCGTTCTTTTTTCTCCATCTATTTCTTGGGTAGGTGACAAACAACCTGATATTATTATTCCAATTAAAATAATCGGGATTATTTTAATGTAGTAAAAAAAAATCAAGAACTATTCACCAACTTTATTTGTATATCCTCTAAACATTTTTTATAAGTACCTAATTCCATCAACATCCAGTCTATAAATTCTCTAAAAGCTCCTTCCCCACCTCTTGTTTTAGTAACAAAAATCGCTTTCTCTTTAACCTCCGGGTATGCATTTTGCACTGCTGCGGGTAGCCCCACTTTTTCCATGACAGGAATATCAATGAGATCATCTCCTATATATGCAATCTCGTTATCCTTTAACTGATAATTTTCCTTCAATTCTTCATTAGGGATAAGTTTATTGAGTGTACCATTATACACATCGGAAACTTTTAATTCATTTAAACGAACTTCTGTTGCTTTTGAATATCTCCCCGATATGAACGCTAATAGGAAACCGGCAGTTTTTGCCATCACAACAGCAGTACCATCTTGAACACAAAAACGCTTTAATTCCAGATTTTCATCTCCCTTAATAAAAGTTCCATCAGTAATAACCCCATCCACATCTGAAATAATTAATTTTATCTTTTTCAAACGATTTTTAATATTCATTTTGTTGCTTGATAAACCCGTTTTAAAATCGTTAATAAATCGGATAATTGGTCCAATGGCCATTGGGTGGCAGCATCAGATTTTGCCTCATTCACATTATCATGTACTTCTAAAAATATTCCATTACATCCCGCTGCAGTTGCAGCATAAGCCAAAATGGGGACATAGTCTCTAGTTCCACCTGTAATATCTCCTGTTTCCCCAGGCATCTGGGCACTGTGAGTTGCATCAAAAATAACAGGGTATCCTGTTTTTTGCATTATTGAAATAGAGCGTACATCCGTTACTAAACTTTCATAACCAAAGGTTGTTCCCCTTTCCGTCAACAATATATTCTTATTATCTGTTGATTCAATTTTTTGAACTATAGCTTCCATTTTCCACGGTGCCAAAAATTGACCTTTTTTAATGTTTACAGTACACTGCGTTTTGCCTGCTGCTAATAACAAATCAGTCTGTCGGCACATGAATGCAGGGATTTGCAGTATATCCACCACATCTGCTGCCTCTACAGCTTGACCTGGATTGTGAATATCTGTTAAAATGGGGACTCCGACCGTCTCCTTAATTTCACTTAAAATATCAAGTCCCTGTTTCATCCCTAATCCTCGAAAAGATTTTACAGAAGTACGATTAGCTTTGTCGTAAGAGCTTTTGAAAACATAAGGAAGATCTAGTGAATCAGTAATTTCTTTAATAGCCTCAGCCATTTTGAGGGCATGATCTCTGCTTTCAATCACGCAGGGGCCAGCGATAATAGGTAACTTATCTCCACCAAAATGAACTCCACCTGCTTGTACACAATTAATCATTCGAAAGATTGCCCATTTATATACTCAACTGAAGCTCCAATAAATCCCCGAAATAGGGGGTGTGCTTTAAGAACTCTACTTTTCAACTCTGGATGAAATTGGCATCCAACGAACCATGGATGATCTTCTAATTCTATAATTTCCACTAGGTTTAACTCCGGATTCAACCCGGAAACGATAAGACCATTTTTTTCCAGTTTTGTCCGAAAACGATTGTTTACCTCCCATCTGTGTCGATGCCGTTCAGAAATATTCTTTTTTCTGTATTCAATCATAACCTGACTACCTGATTTCAGTTCACAGTTATATGCTCCCAATCGCATGGTCCCACCTTTTTTCTTTACCATCCTTTGAGACTCCATAAGATCTATAACAGGATATGGTGTTTTGGAATCAAATTCCGTGCTATTGGCATTTTTTAATCCGCAAATATTTCTAGCAAATTCTATGACAGCACACTGTAGCCCAAGACAAATCCCTAAAAAGGGAACATTATTTTCACGAGCATACTGACAGGCTAAAATTTTTCCTTCCGATCCCCGTTTACCAAATCCGGGAAGCAAAAGAATTCCGTTTACGGCGACAAATTCGTTTTCACAATGTTTTAGTGAACGTAAATCATCTGTGGCCACCCACTTAATTATTATATGGGCATCATTCTCCACTCCTGCATGGTTGAATGCTTCCAACACACTTTTGTAAGCATCAGGAAGTTCGGTATATTTCCCGCACATAGCAATCGTCACAGTATGAACAGGGTTTTTATAATGATGGATAAATTTTTGTAGTGCTGACACATCAGTTCCTCCGGAAAATCTCATCCGCTCAAATATTAACTGTCCTAATTTTTGTTTGTCTAGTAAAAGTGGAACTTCATAAATACTGTTTACATCCTGTCCTTCGATGACATGAGCTGTATCTACATTGCAAAATAAAGCAATTTTTTCCTTAACCGATTTTCTTATTCGAGTTTCGGAGCGACATAAAATAAAATCTGGGGTTAACCCAATTTCTCTTAATCTCATAACAGAATGTTGAGTTGGTTTTGTCTTAACTTCCTCGCTGGCTTTTACATATGGAAGCAGGGTAACATGAACAATTATATGGTTATGATAACCAACATTTACCGACATTTGTCGAATAGCTTCCATAAAGGGTAAACTCTCAATATCACCAACCGTGCCTCCTACTTCACAAATAACCACATCAAACCGTTTCGGTTTGTTGACTAATTCAATCCGAGTTTTAATCTCATCAGTAATATGAGGGATTACCTGAACCGTTTCACCTAAATAATCTCCAGCTCTTTCTCTATCTAAAACTGTGCTATAAATTTGACCTGCAGTAGCATTATTATGTTTACTCATATCTATATCTATAAACCGCTCATAATGACCTAAATCCAAATCTGTTTCCGATCCATCATCTAAAACGAAAACCTCCCCATGTTGGTAGGGATTCATAGTCCCTGGATCAACATTCAAATAAGGATCAAGTTTTAAGATTGTGACCCTTAATCCAGCACTTTTTAACAGATAACCAATGGACGAGGCTGTAATACCTTTTCCTAGTCCAGACATTACTCCACCCAAAACAAAAATATATTTAGTAGGGTTAGGTGACATATCCCATTTTTAATCGTTTAATATCTTCTAAATTATCTACTCCACGACCTTTATAATCTGTTATGATTGTATGTATGGAAATTCCATTATCCAACGCTCTCATTTGTTCTAGCTTTTTTTCTTTTTCTCTTCTTGATGGCGGTAATTGGATAAATTTTTCCAAAATTTGAGTTTTAAATGCATAGATACCAATATGACGAAAAATTCTGTTGCCCATCATAGGTTGCCTTGAAAAATTCACGGCCAAACCTTCTTTATCTATTTTTACTTTTACCACATCCGAATTTTCCAAATCCTCCAAACTTAAATCTGATGTAACAGCAGTGCCTATTTCCGCATCACTGTTCTCAAATAAAAAAACAAGATCATCTATCAACTCTGGTTCTATTTCAGGTTCATCTCCTTGAATATTCACCACAATATCAGTTACATCATCCTTCAATGCTTCTGCTATTCTGTCTGTGCCTGATTGATGGGAACTACTAGTCATAACCCCTGAAATACCAAAATTCTGCAATTCAACTCGTGTTTTTTTATCATCTATTGCTACGATAACTTTATCTAATTTTTTTGCTTTGAGAGCCTGCCTGTACACTTGGACAACCATTGGGATCCCTCCAATCGGAATAAGAATCTTTTCAGAAAGTCGAGTGGAATTGAGTCTAGCAGGAATAACACCAATATTCATTGTTAGAACTTTGCCGATCTTTGGCTATCATTAAACACATTAATAGAAAACGGAAAGAAAATTAACTCAATACCAGTGTTAGTTTTTAAGAATTTTTCTTTCAAATTTGAAGATCCCATTTATATAAATTATGTTGATGATCTTGGTTATATAATAACGGAAAGATTACCTTTATTGTAAATGATTTGAAACGATTAAATTCTTTGTCTTATTATATAAATATTTTGAATATTGCTTATTGAACCGGTGGAACCATTCTACCATTCTTTTGTATGAAATTAAAATGCCTTTAGAAAGTAAATTTACGGAACAACAATTGTTTGATCAGTTGATCTCATCCCTAGTTCACACAACATGGGTGTCCTTAGGAAAAATAAAAAATCCTATAACAGATAAAATTGAAAAAGATCTGCATATGGCTTCAGTAAATATTGATATGGTTGATATGTTATACAAAAGAATGGACGGTAATTTATCAGAATCCGAAGATAAATATTTAAGTCAGATATTGAGTGAATTAAAAATGAATTATATTCATGATAAACCTCAGACAAGTGATTTGCATAATGACGATTCTAATGAATCAGAAGAAATAAATTTTAAATCAAATAATAATGCAAATAGCAAAGCAGAAAAACAAAAATCAACTGCAAGCACTAAAAAGAAAAAATGATAGATACATTTTGGATTAAATGGAATAGGATTCTGGCTGCTATTGTGCTGGCTTTTTCATTTTTTATCTATTTAATGACCATGTCACCCACAGTTTCATTTTGGGATTGCGGTGAATTTATTGCTACCTCCTATACCTTGGGGGTTCCGCACCCTCCGGGGAGTCCGCTCTATCTAATCATAGGGCGCATTTTTTCTATGTTGCCATTTAATGATGATATTGCTTTTCGTGTAAATATCATCTCACCAATTGTGAGTGCTGTTGCTGTAATGCTTCTTTATCTCATTATCGTCAAGTTTGCTGCTCACTGGAGAGGAAACATTAATAATAAATCTGACGCTGTCATTGCTTTTGGTGGGGCATTGGTCGGGTCTCTCACCTTTGCTTTTACAGACAGTCATTGGTTTAATGCCGTTGAAGCTGAAGTTTATGCTATGAGTACATTTTTTACCGCCATTGTAGCATGGCTTATTCTGCACTGGGCAGAACGAGCTGATGAACCAGGTAACGAACGATACATTTTAATCATTGCATATATGCTTGGACTCGCTACCGGAGTTCATTTATTAAATTTACTTGCATTACCGTTTATCGCATTGATTATTTACTTTAAGAAACTACCATTCAATTGGAAACAGTTTCTAATTACAACAGGTATTACAGGACTTACTTTTCTTATAATCCACAATGGTATTATTAAAGGTCTGCCAAAAATCGCAAAGAAAATATCAGTAATAAGTGATAGTGATTTAATTGGGTTGATAGGGGTATGTATAGCAATTTTGCTTGTTTTTTATGTTATGGTTTTTTCCATAAAGAAACGAAATAAATTGTTTTCCATCATTTTTACATCCATGGTTTTGATTCTGATAGGATATTCCAGTTATACCATTATTTTTATACGCTCCATCCAAGACCCTGTGATTGATGAAAATGATCCGGAAACTATCACCGCTGCAATATCCTATCTAGAACGGGAACAGTATGGTTCTGTTGGAAGATTTCCAAGACGATACAAAGGACTACCCCCCCAACATGAAGTTGTAGGATATCCAAAAAACAATGGGGACTATTCTTCATCACAAAAAAGAAAGTATATGCTTTATAATTCAGATAAACAATGGTCATATTTCTGGAATTATCAAGTAAAAAAAATGTACTGGCGGTATTTTTTGTGGCAATTTGCAGGTAGGGGTGAATCTACTGATGATAGCGTTACCGCATTTGGCGCAAACTCAAAAGAGGATGGTGTGGATTGGACACAATTTGGATTTCCTCTTGCATTTATTTTAGGTTTAGGTGGAATGTTTTATCATTTTTTCCGGGATGAAAAACAGGCATTTTCTCTGTTTACATTATTTTTTATGACTGGTTTAGCTGTTATAATCTATTTAAATCAGGACAACCCTCAACCCAGAGAAAGAGATTATTCTTACGTAGGAAGCTTTCTGGCATTTTCCGTATGGGTAGGGATTGGTGGTTCGGCCATTTTAGAACAATGTTTATCTTATTTTAAATCTCAACCCTGGCGACATCATTTTGCTTATTTTATTGTGGCACTTCAACTTATGCTGGTTCCTTTTGTTATGCTCAGAGCAAATTACAGAGAGCATGACCGTAGTGGAAATTTTGTCGCTTGGGATATGAGCTATAATATGCTCCAATCGTGTGAGCCTGACGGAATTATTTTTACTAATGGTGATAATGACACCTTTCCACTTTGGTATCTTCAAGAAGTAGAAGGAATAAGAAAAGATGTTACTGTGGCAAATTTAAGTTTATTAAACACCGCATGGTATATTAAACAATTAAGAGATTTACGCCCTCCGGATAAACGATTTATTTTCCTTGATGATAAACAAATCAATGCGCTTGCTTCCAATTTAACCCGTTGGAAAACAAGAAATGTTACTTTACCCTATGATACTACTGAAAAACAAATCACCTGGAAGGTAAAACCCACCTATGGCGGGCAGGCTTTAAAAGTTCAAGATGTGATGATCATGCAGATCATAAACGACACTAAATGGAAATATCCAATTTACTTTGCCGTAACCGTTTCGCCTTCAAATAAAATTGGTTTGGATAATTATCTGGCAATGGAAGGGTTAACTTTTAAATTGAATGACCATAAGGTAGATAATATCAACCCGGATAAAATGCATGATTACTTGATGACAGAACTGGGTGATTCCACGTGGCACGATAATTTTACTCAAGTATCTTCAATGTCAGAAATTTCAGCCCCAGGTACTCTTCACTGGTCTCACAAATATCAACCGGGATATCTTTTTCGAAATCTCGGTAATGAAAATGTTCATTTTAATGACCAAATTATTCGCCTCCTTCAAAATTACCGAAGCGCTTATCTCCAACTAGCCGTTCACCATTATTTTAAATATCAAAAATTAAACCAAAGTAAAACAGAAGAAGAAGGGACGGAAAGAGAAAGAAAAACTGTTTTAGCAGTGCTAGATCAAATGGCTATGAATCTGCCTGAAAAGACCATTCCTATCCCATCCATTGATTTATATTACCAGATTGGGCAGATTTACAGTCAGGTTGGAGAAAAAGATCGTTTTCGGACGATTTTAGATAGGTTGTCTGCCAGAGAAAGGGTATCTCTAGATGACAAAATAAGATTTGGCCAAACTTATATACAGGAATTGAAAGATTTTGACAAAGCCATCAATATATTTGAGGAAATGAACAGTCATTATCGCAGTCTGGAAGAATCATACAGGAAAAACCCGAACAGCATTTCAGCTAAATCGTGGAATAAATGGGATGCTGTATATCCGGAAATTATTTCGTCACTTGTACTGGCTTATCAAGGGGTAGGAGATGATAAGAAAGCTCAACTGGTTTTAAATGATTGGCTAGAGAGAAATCCAACAGATAATACCGCTCGTAAAATGTTAGATGACCTGAATAAATAGTCAAAATTTTCTGGGAATACTTTTCTTGTTGCTTTAACCTCTCTGCCATATACCTTCTTTGAAAACATCTGAATCTCAACCACTTGTTTCCATCATCATTCCCCATTGGAATAACTATCCAATTTTAGGAGAATGTTTAGAATCACTAAAAAATATATCTTACGAAAACTTCGAGATAATTGTAACGGATAATGCATCAAGGGATGGGAGCTCTGATAAAATTAAACAGAATTTCCCGGACATTAATTTAGTAGAAAATAAGACCAATGAAGGATTTTCTGGAGGATGTAACCGTGGCGCAACCCGTGCAAATGGGGAATACTTGCTTTTTTTGAATAATGATACAACACATGAATATAACTGGATTGAGCCCCTTGTAAAACAACTTGAACAGGATGAATCCATTGCAGCAATACAACCAAAAATACTGAATTATTTTCAACAGGATCTTTTTGATTACGCTGGCGGTTGCGGGGGACACCTGGATATCTTGTGTTTCCCATTTGCCCGAGGCCGTATCTTTACAGAACAGGAAATTGATACCGGTCAGTATAATAAAGTAAACAATATATTTTGGGCTTCGGGAACAGCAATTATGGTTCGGAAAACCCTATTTGAGCACGTAGGAAAATTTGATGAAACTTTTTTTGCACATATGGAAGAAATTGATCTGTGCTGGAGATTTCACATGCTGGGGTACAAGATTTTGGCAGAACCTTCAAGTATTGTGTATCACAAAAATGCTGTCACTCTTCCCATGTATTCCCAAAAAAAATATTATCTCAATCACCGAAATTCACTGTACATGCTGTGCAGCAATTACTCCATCCCACTGACTGTTTATCTTTTTCCTGTCCGGATAGCTTTGGATGTTATTGCTTTTTTTTATGCCATGTCAAAACTGGACTGGAAACACATGACTGCCATTGTTATGGCTATTTTTTGGTTGATTTTACACCCTCATTTAATTGTTAAAAAGCGTCGAAAAAATAAACATATAAAATCTGTCAAAGACAAAGATATTATTAAAAATATATTCAGGGGGAGTATAGTTTTTGTGTATTATATTTTACGTAAGAAAACTTACCGTGATATTGTTACTAACGCTGAATCATAAAGCGTAGCATTATCAGCATCTAATTCTTTGAGTGCATGTAGAATTTCTTCCTGTCCCAAAAGAGAAAGTTTATCCGCTAACACCTTAGCATGATTCTTTAGAAAATATAATGTGTAGCGTTCCCGGGGATACCTGTCATACACTTCATCCAAGCCTGTAATCATATTATTTAATTCTTCGACAGATCTTTCTGGATCACCATTCTGTAATAATTCCATGGCATAATAATAGGCAAACTTAGCTTTCCTCAATCCAAAATTATCAGATAGATTATCACAAAGCTGGAGACGATCTTTCCAGCCCCGTGAGTAATCGGAAGCATTCCCCCTGAGAGAAATATTTCGCGCCTTTTCAAAGTGGGACGTCCCACCCAAGGGAATATAAGTGTCAATTTCTGATGCTGATATCAAATAACCGTAAAAAGCCAAAAAGCTTGCCAAAGGATCAAATAGGACGGGATCAAAATAAATGCTTCCAGCATTATTATTAATGAATTGAACACCACTGTCATAATAACGTTGGTCACTACCAGAAGTGAACAATACTTGCGCCAAAATTGTCTGCACTGCCCCTTTTGAAGCAACTCCTTCAAAAATAATATGAATTGATAGAGGAATAGAAATATCCGAAAATTCATCATCCCAATTGGTGTTTGTATAAAATCGCATTAATTCTGATTCAAGAGTAAATAGAATCTGACGCTCATTGCCTTTTAACAAACGATCATCAAATGACACCTGTATTCTCCCAAACTGTGCAACCATAAGAGATAGCAGAAGGAAATGGTATATTAAATCAGTTATAATCCGAAACATCATGTTGAAAAGTATCTGGTTATTTTATTCCCTGCAAGGGAAACATATCCCAAGAATAATGTTGGAAGACAGTAAAATAATTAATGAAAAATCAATCTGTTCTGAACAATCAGATTAATCTGGAGTGTAGATATTTTTATATCACCATTTAACGGGCTGATAAGTTCCAAACCCTGGTCCAAGGAATAATGCATTCAAAAACATCCGTTCCGTATTATGAAAATATCCCCGGAAATTGGGGTCTGTTGCAAACAAAATTATCTGACCGTTTTCATATCCTTCTCTTGTGGCAAACACTGTTTCCGCCCATCGTTCCCGTGCTTCAGGCCAAAGTAAACCAGACACTCTTAATTCACCTTCTTTTGCAAATCGAGCCACAGTTTCAACATGTTCATCACTCACCAGCGCTATAGAAGTGTTCACCATGGGGGTTACATATGCACCACATCCAAAAGAAAGCCAATGCTCTTTATCTAAATTTGCCTTCATTAGCATTCCTCTGGGGGAAAGTTTTCTCGCTAGTTTATCTCTATCTTCAATCTCATCAATAGAAAAGCCCAATTCTTCGTTTTTTGATGAGCTTATCTTTTCTTTCCCTTCCCAAACCGCCAGACTATCAATTTCAGGATCTTCTGCGGATTTGAGAAATTCTAAAGACTTTTCATAATCTTTCAAATTCTTTAATATCTGTCTCTTCTGCCGCACCGATGAAATAAACACAGTCGTATCAGTCAAAAAATGAGACCCAGAACCAATACCAATAACCGTTCCGCCATCCGAAATCCATCCTTTCAGTTTTTCAATTCCTCCTTTCCCAAAATATCGTTTATACGCTTCTGTTCCACCCCAGGCAGAAGGAAAAATGATTACATTATATTTTCTTAAATCTACTCCAGAAATATTTCTTGCTTCCAGAATGGAAAAAGGTACATTCAATCTGGAATCCAGCAAATACCAAGCAGTACCAAAGCTGTAGTACGAAGTGGGCGATCCTCCAACCAATGCTATTTTAGGTTTCTCAAGAAGACGAAATTCTCCCCCGCCAAGATCGGGGCCTGAATCTACTAATCCTGTGTTTACACCATAAATATTCACACCAAACTCCAGAGCTAACGCCTGAATAAAATCATCTGTAAGTTGTGGGTTTGCATTTAATCTCAATAAAATAGTACCAGCTGGAAATTCAATTCCATTTAATATTAATGGTTTGTTTGCAATCCTTACTTTTAAATGATTTCCTAACAAAACATTTAATAGAATATAGCTGTTGTGATCAGAATTTGGGATAAGATAACCGAAAGATGGTTGCGGATTAATTACCATCCCCGTTGACGAATATGTCACATATTTAGTCGTGACTATAGGTGGCAAATCATTTGTGTAATATCCTTCCAGACCGTATGCCAGAGGAAGTGACCAGGCAGTGGTTTCATACAACCGGCTTTCACTGTGTTTCAACCGCTGGCGCCTTTCAGTTTCTAAAAACGAATTTTGTAGGCGAATATCAAAACTAAGAATTGCATTTACCAGGGCCTGGTTTGGTTGATCTAATCGTACTAGCATTGATCCTTTTGGTATTTTGATATTCTTCTTTTTTTTCCCGTCTGATTTTACAGCCTGTTTTATTTTTTCAACCTGCAGGGTCTGCCCCACCTCAATTCCTTGCCGAATCAAGGTCTCTGCAAATTGTTTTTCAATGGTTCTATTTTCCCCTTTCGGAAAAATAAATGCTTTCAACCGATTGTTTTTGGTATACACAGATTTATATTTTTCACTATAATAATCCCTTAGCAAATCTTTCCTGTTGTCTGCTACAGTAATCAAATTTGCCATAGAACTGATGAATTGATGGTGTACTGTTTCTCTGTAAGTAAGAACCGTGCCATCCCGCTGAATAACCTGCGAACCGTCCACCCCTGCCTGTTCATAAAGCAGCCCTACTGCCCCTGTATAAATAGACCAAGAACTTCCGTAACCTGGAAAAAATTCCTCATTCCATTCCCGTGTATAGTAATTCCATCCATTTTGGTCAAAGGCAGCGGAATGTTCCAAACTCATAATCTTCCACCATTTATAAATTAGCTCCGGCATAAATGGATTATATGGCTCCCGTGGAGGGTTGAACAAATAGGTGTCTAAGGGGCCCATTTCATGTCCATCCACAACCAACTGGGGATGCCAATCCATAATTGCCTGAACTTTCCCTTTTGATTCAGGATGAACCTGAGTGAACCAATCCCGGTTCAAATCAAATAAATAATGATTTCCTCGTCCTTGGGGCCAATTCCCCTGGTGATGTGCGCTTTGAATATCATAATTTACCATTGCGCCACTCCATTGAGTCATTTGGGCTAAAAACCGGGTTCTCCCATCAGGATTTTGTAGAGGATCAATACAAACAACCAGTGAATCCTGTATTAATTTGGAATAAGAATCAGTCCCTGCCAAAAGCTGGAAAGCCAATTGTACTCCCGCATCCGCTCCTGACAGTTCATCTCCATGAATTGAGTAGGACATCCAGGAGATTGCAGGTGTGTGTGCTATGATATTTTTTGCTTCAGATGAATTATTAATAGTTCTGGGATCTGAAAGTTTTGAAATATTATTTCTGATCGTATCTAATCGGCTAAAATTTTTAACACTGGTAATTACCAGATAAACAAGTCTTCTCCCTTCATAAGTTTTACCGTAATCATAAAGTTTTGCATTAGTAAATACTTCATCTAAATATTCAAAATAGGTAATGATATCATCATGACTGGCGGGTTTTGATCCCAGCGAAAATCCCCATAAAGAGTCGGGGGGTAAAATATTTTCCTTATAGTCATTCATAGGGAAGAATGGTTTGTCGTAAACACCTTTCCCTGGTTCGGGATGGACAGCTATTTCTTTTCCATAAAGGAAAATATAGGGGACAACTATTAATATTTTAATTAAATAATGTTTCATAAAAACCCCATTTGATTTGAAAATAGAGAAAAGAAGTGAAGAAAGTTAAAAAGGGTTAATTGTATCCTGTATGATTAATGATAAAATAATATTTCATATAATCAAATTTGAAATGATTTCCTAAAAATAACCATTTTAAATTGAATGTAACTTTATATCAGAATTTTTTAAATAAAGTGAAAAACAGATTATCTTGCGGTTAAATAAAGACCCTAGACTTAAGAAAAATATTAATGTATTTGAGGAGAATATTAAAATTGTTATTTCTATTTCATTTTGTCTTTGTCTGAGTATTTCATCAGTTAAAAATATAAAATTCTATAAGTTATTTTGAAGTTTAGTCTCTGGTTTATATTAGCAATTTTTGTTATTATCGGATATATCCGATATAAATACAGGCTGAAAAATATGTCGGACTGATCATGGCAGATATTTCCTCTCAAAAAAAGGTAGCGGTTAATGAATTTGTAAGACGACAAACCCCAGGTTCAGGAAAAACCTATTCTCCTTTCCTCTCCTTCGAACAGATTGCGGCACATGCCTCTGAACAATTAGATAAAGGAAACTTCAAACAGGGGTATCGTGACGGTGTTATAATTATAAACGCAGATCCAGATTACACTCAACAATTCAAATGTCCCTTTGTAAAAATTAATAAAGATACAAAATTGAAGGCCAAATTTGTTTTCCGCCGTAAAAATGAAGAACCATATATTCAGGTAAGAGCACTTAACGGTAGCCCTTTAACAGCTGGAAAAGTACAATTTATCCTTTATCGCCATGATGTTTTAGCAGAAAATAATGAACACTCCACAGATACTGAATGGGAACTAATAAGCATTCACGCTCTCCCGGAAGGGATTGAAAAATTACCTATGGGACCTGTAACCATGATGCGGAATCAACTTGAATTAAAAGGTGGAACTGCTGCATCCTATTCATCAGAGGAATGGGCACAGGCAGTAAATTTTTGGCAGAATTTTGCAGCTCTTGATTCAGAAAATTTAAAATAAAATTTATTACTAAAATTAACTCTTTTCCTGTGGGCTCTTTTAATAGTTTTAATTTTTGATTAACTGAGAATACTATGGAATTCAAATTCAATAAATCAAAACAATTATATTAATGAAAACTGATAGCAAATCTCTTTTTATCAATTTCCTTTTTTACATTGTCCTTTCAAATTCCTCATTATTTTGTACAAATCAGTATCCAATCGTTCTGGTTCATGGGTTCATAGGCTGGGGGCCA
>CAZOUJ010000001.1:0-3870 GCA_964582955.1 uncultured bacterium | reverse complement strand
AATGTGCACAGGCAGTAAAATTTAGGCAGAATTTTGCAGCTCTTGATTCAGAAAAATGAAGCAATGCTTATCTAAATCTTGTGATGGATTTGAACGTATTATCTATATTTTTTAATGGAAAATGTTACCAAATCTCTTTTTATTAATTTCCTTTTTTACACGGTCCTTTCAGGCTCCTCATTATATGGTGCAAATCAATATCCAATTGTTCTGGTTCATGGGTTCATAGGCTGGGGGCCAGAGGAAATGGGAGGATATCCTTATTGGGGTGGAAATTTAGATCTGACAGAATATTTAGAATCATTTGGATTTGAGGTGTTCACAGTTTCTGTGGGCCCTGTATCCAGCAACTGGGAACGGGCTGTGGAAACATTTTATCAAATCAAAGGGGGGCAAGTGAATTATGGGAAAAACCATTCTAATAAGTGGGATATTATTAAAAAACCTGAGGGTAAATACTACAGTGGTTTATATCCTGAATGGGATCATGATCACCCAGTACATTTTATCGGGCACAGCATGGGTGGACAAACCATCCGTATGCTTGCCTACCAATTAACTCACTCTTTCCATTCTGATTCCATTGTTGATGATATTGATGGAAATATCCTTTTGAACATTGAACACAGTGGGTGGATTAAATCTATCACTACTATTTCTACACCACATAATGGGACGACCCTATCAGATCTAGTAAGTAAAACCGTACCCTTTTTACAAAATTTTATCATATTGGGTGCTGTGATTGAGACTAAGTTTTATGATTTTGATCTCCAGCATTGGGGATTCAATCGAAAAAAAAACGAATCGTGGATCAATTATTTTAAACGTATGCGAAATCACCCCTCATGGAATACAAAAAATATTTGTAGCTGGGATTTGAGTATTGAAGGTGCTAGGGAATTAAATACATTTCTTATAGCACAACCTAAAATTTTTTATTTTTCTTTCACAACCAGCACCACTCATAAAAATAAAAATACAGGTACACAACAACCTGATAAATATACAAGTTTAATGCTTCGAACGAAATCTCGCCTTATCGGCTCCAAAATTGTACAATTTCAAGATGGAACAGCCACAGATTCTCTGTGGTTCGAAAACGATGGGGTCGTAAATACCATTTCTCAAAAAGGTCCAGCTACCGGGGTGAATGGTGCAGACCCTTTAACATATTATGATTCTACTGAATCTGTAATTCCTGGTCAATGGTATAATATGGGTAAAATAAAAATGGATCACTGGAAAATTATAGGACAGGGGAAAATGAGCATTGAAGAAGAAGATTTTCTTTTGTCACTCTATCTTAATCACTGCAAAAGATTATGGGATCTTCCTAATTAATCTTAATAAATAAGAATTAAATTTTTAAACCAGTTTTTTTAATTAAAAATATATTTGTAATTTACAAATATGGAATGTGGCGAACTTATTAAACAATATTTACTCAGCCTTCTGACAGTATTCAGGAAAAATATCAGAGGCCAAAAGTATACCCTCCAGCAAATCCTTATTTTATCATCCATACCTGATAAAGGAATGGATATGACCTCTTTGGCGGAAAAGATAGGAGTTGATAACAGTACCGTAACCCGATTAGTTGATGGGATGGTTCGTCTCAATCTGGTTGATAAAAAAAAGAGCTATTTTGATAAACGTGTAACAATTGTTTCATTAACTGAAAAAGGTGAAGAAATCTCAGAAGAAATTGAAAATAAATTAGATATTATCGGCGAAGATATTTTTAACCAAATTTCATTGGAACATCAGGATGATATAAAAGAAGCTCTTTTATCTTTCCATTGGGCCCTTTTGAAATATAACAATTCTGTTTAATATATGTATACTACAAATAATATTTCCAAACCCCTTTTGCGATGGTACAAAAAATCGAAACGATCCTTACCGTGGCGTAATACAAAAGCCCCCTATAATATTTGGCTATCAGAAACCATGCTTCAGCAAACACAGGTTAAAACTGTCATACCTTTTTATAGCAGGTGGATAGAACAATTCCCAGATTTTAATTCTGTTGCAACAGCGCACTTAGATTCACTATTAAAATTTTGGGAAGGCTTAGGGTATTACAACCGATGTAAAAATTTCCGTAAGGCAGTAAAAATAATTTTGAATGATTATAAATCCTCCCTGCCAGATAATATTGAGGACTTCAAGGCTCTCCCGGGAGTTGGTGAATACACTGCTGCGGCAGTATATTCAATTGTTTTGTCACATCCAATTCCCGTTATCGATGTAAACGTCAATAGGGTGATGTCACGGTTACTACAAATCAAGCTTCACACTCCACACAATAAAAAAAGGGTGTTATCTACCTTAACCAATTGTATAGATAAAACCCGACCTGGAGATTTTAATCAAGCGATGATGGACCTTGGAAGTACAGTTTGCACGCAGAAAAATCCTAAATGTGACATTTGCCCCCTTAACTCGTCCTGTGGAGGATTCGCTTCAGGTAAACCTCAATCCTATCCTCGGTCTCAACGAAAAAACCGCATCCCTTGGTATCCAGTTTTAATAGGAGTCGTATGGAAAAGAAATTCCTTTTTAATTCTACAGCGTGATGGATATCGTCATTTAACAAATCTATGGGAATTACCGGGAGGTAAAATCCTGAAAAATTCGAATCCCAAAAGTCAATTGGCGGAAATGCTAAAGAAAAAATACAATTTAGATGTATGTATTAAAAACAAAATAGGGGAGGTTCGTCACCAATACAGTCATTTTGGTATTTCTCTTTCTAGTTTTAACTGCAAAATTAAAAATGGATCAAAACTAACAGTAAACCAACCATATTTCTGGATAAAAAAACATGAAATAAACCAGTTTGCCTTTCCAAAAGCCAACCACAAATTGTTTGCCATAATGTTGGAGAATTAAATGTTTAAGATATTAGTATCATTGTTAATCTGGCCTTTGGCATCTATCATTTTTATAATTTTAATCCCCTTTTATTTTTTCATTGCTGTTTTTATAGCTCCTGTAAAATTGTACACATTGGCGTCCATATTTTGCAGAACCATACTATTTTTTGGAGGGCAGTGGCTGAAAATCGAAGGGGTTACACCATCAAAAGAAAGTCAGCCTTACCTTTACCTATTCAATCACGGTTCCCTCTTCGACGCATTCATGCTTGTGGCTGCTATCCCTCACTATATCACAGCGGTAGGAGCAAATAAACAGTTTTCCTGGCCCATATGGGGGTGGATCGTGAAACGATATGGTGTAATCCCCATCAAACGCAAAAAGCTGAAAGAGGCAATTCACAGCCTAGATCTGGCAGAGGATGCCATACGGGATGGTACTTCCTTTATCATTTCGCCGGAGGGAACACGAACTTTGACAGGAGAGATGGGTGTGTTTAAAAAGGGCCCTTTTCATTTAGCAAAAAATACAGGGGTTACTATTATTCCTGTGGGACTCTCCGGAGCTTTTAAAGCAAAAAATAAACCGGATTGGAGAATAAAACCGGGAGTACTCACATTGACTTTTGGGAATCCCATCTTCTCAAATGATTACGAAAATCATACTTTAGTGGAAATGAGAGACCAAGTCCATAAAGAGATTAGTCAACTTGTCAAATACTAAGCGGGACTTATCAAAATTATTTGGATTAAATTGAGGGTAAACAATGAGCGAACTAGCAAAAAAAGTTTGTGTACCATGCCGTGGCGGTGTTCCATCATTAAATGGGAAGGAATTAAAAGAACTGCATAATCAGCTGGGGAACGGATGGAACGTGATTAATGAACATCATCTTGAAAAGGAGTGGGAATTCGACGATTTTCAATCTGCCCTATATTTTACAAACAAGATCGGATCTTTAGCTGAAGAACAGGGCCATCACCCTGA